>CAZKOJ010000120.1:0-14256 GCA_964554365.1 uncultured Clostridium sp.
TCCTTGTCTGATACAAAATATCCGTCGCATCTTTGACTTGTTATTTTCTTTCATATGCCTAATTAAGAATGGAGAGTAGAGAATGTTGAAAAAAGGTATATTAGTAGTAAGTTTTGGAACAAGTATTTTAAATACATTTGAAACCTGTATTGAAAGCACAGAAAATAGGATAAAAGAGTGTTTTCCAGAATATGAAATAAGAAGGGCATTCACTTCTTATATGATAATTAAAAAGTTAAAAGAAGAAAATAGAATTTTTATAGATACTGTAGAAGAAGCACTAGAGAAAATGAAGGCTGATGGTTTTACAGAGGTCTATGTGCAGCCATTACATATTATGCCTGGAGATGAATATGATAAAATAATTCGAGGAGTCAATAAATACATAAATGATTTTTCTAAGCTGGTTTGTGGAAGACCTATTTTATACAGAGAAAATGATTACACAATAGCTGTAAAAGCGTTAAAATCTCAGCTTGCTAGTATGGACAAAAATAATGCGGTTGTGCTTATGGGGCATGGATCTACTCATCCCGCTAACTCTAGTTATGCGTTACTTCAATTTATACTAAATGATGAAGGATTAAATAATGTGTATGTAGGAACTGTAGAAGGATATCCTACGCTAGAAAATATAATTCCAAAAATAAAAGAAGATAACATAAATGAAGTTACTTTGATGCCATTTATGTTAGTAGCAGGCGATCATGCTGTAAATGATATGGCTGGAGAAGAAGAAGATTCTTGGAAAAATCAATTAGAATCAGAAGGATTTAAAGTTAATGTGTATCTTCATGGATTAGGTGAAAATAAGAATTTTCAAGATATATATGTTCAGCACATTAAAGACTGCATAAATGGAAATCCTTTGTTAGTTGAATACAAATAAATTTTTGTTGAAAAAGTTTTGTATATTTGGAAGATTGGAGGTTTTGCTATGATAGGATTAATCCTTGGAACGTCAGAAGGAAGAAAAATAATTTCGCTTTTAAATAATTATACATCAGATATTTTTATATCTACTGCCACTGAATATGGTGGAGAATTACTTCAGAATTATAAGTATGAATATTTAAACACAAAACCTTTAAATTTACTTGAGTTAAAGGATATATTAAAAGAAAAAGGTGTGAAGCTATTGGTGGATGCTTCACACCCTTATGCTATAGAAATCACAGAAAATGCTATTAGAGTTTGTGAGGATTTAAATATAGAGTATGTGAGATATGAAAGAGCATCCTGTGCAGATAAATTTAAACATGAGCCTATGGTTATAGAAGTAGAAAGCTATGAGATGCTTTATGATGAATTAAAGAATATTCAAGGAAATATACTTAATACTAGTGGCAGTAGAAATTTAGATAAAATATTGTGCTTAGATATAGAAAATAGAATAATTCATAGAGTTTTACCTTCGGTAAAAGTTATGGATGAGTGTTTAAATAAAGGAATAAGTGTAGATGATATAATAGCTATAAAGGGACCAATAAGTTATGAATTAAATTGTGCATTTATAAAAGAATATAAAGCAAAAGCAATGATTTTAAAGGATAGCGGAATTCAAGGTGGTACTGAAGAAAAAATAAAAGCATGTTTAGATAATAATATATATGCACTTATAGTAGGAAGAAAAAGACAACAGTATAAAACTGTGTTCTACGATGAAGAGAATTTAGTAAAATATATTGGACAAACTAAAAAGTAAAGGGTGTATTTTATGGAGTTTACAACAAGATACCCAGGAAGTTTTGGAGAAGTGCTTCAGGGAAGGGTAGAAAATAGGGATGTTTTACTATCTTGTCCTGTTGATGTTTACACTAATGTTAAAGTATTAGAATGCATAAACCCTAAAGAAAAATTTAGGTTAGAAAAAACCAATGTATTTCTGAATAATATTTTAATGAAATGGGGATATGAAAGTTACATAGATAGTATAGATATAGAAATATCATCAAATATACCTTATGGAAAGGGTATGGCTAGTAGTACTGCAGATTTATGTGGAGTATATCATTGTTTATTAAAGATGTTTAATAAACGATTTAATGAACAAGAACTAATAGAAGAGTGTATAAAAATAGAGCCTACTGATAGTATAATTTTTAACCAAATGACTCTTTTTGATTATAAAAATGGAGTATATAAAGAAAAAATAGGATCTTATTTTCAGTATGATATATTAGCTTTTCAAGGAGAAAAAATAGTAGATACTGTAGAATTCAATAGTAAAAAACTGCCAAATTTAAGTGATGTAGATGATTTATTTCATGTTTTAAAGGAGGCTGTAAAAGAAAAGGATGTTGATAAGCTTTCTTATGTGTCCACAGAAAGTATAGTTAGAAATCAAGAAAGGCTATATTATGATTGGATAGAAGATATAATGAACGTAAAACATAAAACCGGTGGGCTTGGAATAATGGGAGCACATAGTGGGAATGTATTAGGCATAATATATGATGATCACGAAAAGTTTAAATATGCTTTAAATGCTACTAAGCACATTAATCATTGTAAAGTATATGCTGTTAAGACTTTAGATAAAGTTAAAATAGAGTAATATGGAGGAGTTTATTATGGATAAGGGGTATATTCAAATTTATACAGGTAATGGTAAAGGAAAAACAACTGCAGCCTTAGGGTTATCACTTAGAGCTGCTTGTGCTGGTAAAAAAGTTTTCTTTGGACAATTTACAAAAGGAATGAAGTATAGTGAGTTGAATGCAGTAAAGTATTTGCCTAACTTTAATTTAGAGCAATTTGGAGGAGATCATTTTATATTTAATAAACCAACTAAGGCAGATATAAAATTGGCTGAAAAGGGTTTAAAAAGAGCAGAAGAGGTTTTAACTTCTGGAGAATATGATGTAGTAGTTTTAGATGAAATAAACATTGCACTATTCTATGAATTATTCTCTGTGGAACAAGTTATAGAAATGTTAGATAAAAGACATGAGAAGGTAGAAGTAATACTTACAGGAAGATATGCAAATGAAAAATTGATAGAAAAAGCAGATTTGGTTACAGAAATGAAAGAAATAAAGCATTATTACACAATAGGAGTACCAGCTAGAGAAGGAATAGAAAACTAAATAAAAGAAATTGATGTTAAATAAATTTTAACATCAATTTTTTTTATTTTTTTGTAGCGTTTTCACATAACCAGCTTATTATATATCAATAAATGTAAATATATCAATAAGCCTAAATATAGAAATATAAAAAAGTGATGTACAAAGGAGTGATAAAATGATTACCACAATAATAATAGCTTTCAGAGAAAGCTTAGAGATGTTTTTGGTTATTGTTCCTCTATTAGTTTATTTAACAAAAATAGATAGAAAAGATTTGAGAAAATATGTATATACAGGAACCCTTACAGGCGTTATTTTAAGCTTAGGTACTGGAGCGGTATTGTTTAATACAGCCCAATCACTACAAACTTCAGCACAAAAAATCTTTCAAGGTTCCATGATGTTGTTTTTAGCAGGGTTAATATTGTATAGTATAGTGCTATTAAAGAAGCAAAATAAATCTTTTACAACAGATATTAATAAAAATGTTAATGTAAAGATTACAGCAGCTAGTTTGTTTGTGTTAGCATTTCTTACTATATTCAGAGAAAGTTTAGAAATAACTATTTTTACACTTCCATTTATAAATGAAGCAGTGATAAATATTGCCTTAGGTATTTGCTCAGGCGTGTTGATTGCCATGGTATTGATGTATATTGTATATAAGACAACTCTAAAACTTAGTATAAATGTTATATTCAATGGTCTTACATTAATACTAATATTTATAGGTGCTATGATGTGCGGAGAAGGACTTGCTGAGTTAGTACCTTCAATGGAAGATTCTATTGAAAAAGTTGGCCAATTAATATATGCTGTTCCAACATTATATTTATTTTTAAAAGATGTGACAAAAAAACATCTAAAAAAACTTTAAAATATAGAGATTGGAACTAGTGGATTTTTCTAAGGTCATTTTCAAAAAAATAGAACTATTAATTTAAAATGAATTGTATGAATTTTCTACAGTGTGACTTTGGAGGAATCATTAGAAATGCAGGCACTAACAAAAGAAATAAGTGGATTTCACTAAGAATATAAGCAAATGGACTTGAAATTGGACTGATGTATGGGTTAATCTATACATCAGTCCATTGACAGTTAACACAGTGTATAATACAATTTATGTAGTAGATAAATAAGTTAAATATTATCCAAAACACAGGAGGCATTAATATGTTAAAAAAAGAAAATTTAATTAGATTATTTATGATAATAATGGGAAGCTTGATTTATTCAATCGGTGTTAACATATTTATTATACCTCATAAACTGTTAAGTGGAGGGGTAGCTGGTATAGCTATTATATCCCAATATTTAACAAGGATACCTTCAGGTTATTTTATAATTTTAATAAATATACCTATATTTTTAATAGGTATTAAAATAATAGATAAAGAATTTGGGATTTTTAGTTTTATAGGAATGGTTTCTATGTCATTAGCACTTATATTCACAAGAAATATTCACAATCTTTATTTTTTACCAGACCCATTGCTTTCTGCTTTATGTGGAGGAATTATAACAGGGTTTGGTGCAGGCATAATATTTAAAAATAGGGCGTCACAAGGCGGTACTGATATAATAGCCGTAATTGTAAAGAAAAAGTATGGTGTTTCTATAGGACAAATGGCATTTATGATTAATGTAATAATAGTTGGAATAGGAATGCTTATAGGAAGTTTTGAAATCGCAATTTATACTTTAATATCAATGTACTTGAATGCTACAGTAGTTGATAAAGTAATACAAGGCATTGATAGAGAAAAAGTAGTACTTATAGTAACGAAAAATAGCGATACGGTAAAGCAAGAAATCGTGGAAAAGCTTGGTAGAGGTGTGACTTACCTTTATGGAGAAGGAGCATACACTGGCGATAAGAAAAAAATTATATATTGTATATTGAGCCCAAAACAAATTGAGAAGGCTAAAAATTTAATTGAAAATATAGATTCCTCAGCAGTAGTGTCTATTATGGATACTGCAGAAGTAAGAGGAAAGGGATTTAAGGCAGCTGCTTTTTAAAAATTACTTATCAATAAATTAAAAATTAAATCTTTTGAAATAACTTATACTATCCCCGCGTTTTTATTTAACATAAGTTATTTTGAAAGGTTTTTATTATTATAAAGAATGATAATAAAAGATAATGAGTTCCACGCAATTGGTATTGTTTGGAGCTCATTATCTTTTCAATTCCACTGATTTTTCATTTAAATTTTTTATTTGGTTAGTCTTTTAATGATTATTATTAGAAGCATTAAAAATACAGAGGTTAAAGCGATAGTTCCACCGGGAGCACTATCTATGTAGTAAGATGATATCAAGCCTACAACAATGTCTATAAATCCAAAGAGTATAGAGAATATAAGAGTAGTTTTAAATCCTTTATGAAGTTGTAGTGCTGCTGCTACAGGCATTGCTATCATAGAAGATATTACAAGTATACCCATGATTCTTATAGATACAGAAACTGTAGCTCCAACTAGCAATGCAAAAAGATAGTTTATAAGCTTTACCTTTATGCCTAAAATTTTTGCACCATCCTCGTCAAAGGTTATATAAAGCAGTTGATTGTAAAGAAGACATAGGGTTATAACAGATATTATACTAAGTGCAAATACAGTGTAAAGTTCATTTGAAGTTACAGTTAAAATACTTCCAAATAGATAAGAATTTACATTTGCTTTAGTTTTACCCATACTTATTAGTGTAATAGCTATACCTATGCCCAGAGTCATTACAATTACTAATATAAGTTCAGCATATTTTTTATAATAATCTCTAAGAAATTCTATTGCCACTCCAAATAATGATGTAAATATGAAGGCTGATAATATTGGATTATATCCGAACACTAATCCAACTGCTACCCCGGCGAAAGAAGCATGTGATAAAGCATCCCCCATCATAGAATACCTTTTTAATACTAAAAAAACACCTATTGAAGGACAGAGTATAGAAATAAATATAGATGCAATTAATGCATTTTGCATGAAGCTATAGTCTAGCATTTGAAACCTCCGAGTTGTAGTATTTATATTCATTTATTGGATATAACCTAGCAGATCCATTTCCCATTTCACATATATGTGTGGAATTGTCCAAAGCTGCTTTAAGATTATGTTCCACAGACAACACTGTAATATGAGCACAAACATTTAAGTGTTTAATTATTTTATATATCTCAATTTGACTTTGAATGTCAATTCCTGTAGAAGGTTCATCTAGTATTAATAATTCTGGATTACCAAGCAGCGCTCTAGCTATAAATATTTTTTGCTGTTGTCCTCCAGATAAGTCACCTATTAAACAGTTCTTAAAACTTTCCATTCCCACCGCTTTAAGGCTATCTTCTATAGATGATAATTTTTTTTGCTTTAGAATCTTAGTATGACATTTAAGAATTTCATAAACAGTTATTGGAAATTGAGTATTAAAGCCATCAACTCTCTGAGGCACATATGCAATATTCTTTGAGTCCAATGATATAGTTCCTTTTAAAGGAATAAGAAGATTAAGAATTAACTTTACCAAGGTGCTTTTAGCACTACCGTTTTCACCAAGAATAGAAACATAGCTTCCCTTAGTTATGATTAAATTTATTTTATTAAGAATATAAGGTTCAATACCTGTATATGAAAATATTAGATTTTTAATTTTTATCATTACAATCCCTCACTAAATTTATATAAAACTTTAATAAATATTTTAAATTATGCTTATAAATGTTTCATTAAATGCCAATAATTATAAGTATAGTTAAACGCTATTATAAAAGCAATATAATATTTGGATATAGTTGACACATAATAGTTACAGTATTATTATATACATATATGCAAACTATTTGCAACAACTATATGTAAATTAGGAGGAATGTGAATGTTAAAAAAAATAACAGTTTTTATTATAGCAGTATCAATGATATTAACTCTTTCTGCTTGTGATTCTAAACAGGGTGGGAAGTTAGTAAATAGCAATAATAAAGATGAAAATAATAATGGTAAAATTAAAGTAATAACCAGTTTTAATGCTATAGCGGAATTTACCAAAGCAGTAGGAAAAGATAAAGTTGATGTTAAAGTAATAGTGCCAGATGGAACTGAGCCACATGATTTTGAACCTAAAGCTAAAGATATGGAGAGCATACATAACGCTAAAATTTTTGTGTATAACGGATTAGGAATGGAAGCTTGGGTAAATAAGGCTCTAAAAGCAGCAGGTAATAAGGAATTAATAGTGGTAGAAGCTTCTAAAGATTGTGATTTTATAAAAAATACTGATGATAAAAATGAGGAGCATGGAGAATATGATCCTCATACTTGGTTAAGCTTAAAAATGGCAAAAGTAGAAGCAAAGAATATTAAGGATGCTTTAGTTAAAGCAGATCCTAAGAATAAGATATATTATGAAAATAATTATAATGAATTTGCTTTGAAAATTGATAGTATGTTTAATGAATTTAAAGTTAAATTTGATGGAGTTAAAAATAAAAATTTTGTAACAGGTCACGCGGCTTTTGCATATTTATGTAGAGATTTTAATTTAAAACAAAACAGCGTGGAAAATGTTTTTGCAGAAGGAGAACCTACCCCAAAAAAAATGCAAGAGCTTATAGAATACTGTAAAAAAAATAATGTTAAAACTATATTTGTAGAAGATATGGTAAGTCCTAAAGTTTCAGAAACTCTTGCTAAAGAGATTAGTGGAAAGGCAGCGAAAATATACACAATTGAAAGTAAAGAAGATAGCAAAGATTATATTCAAAGTATGAAAGAAAACCTAGATAAAATATACTCAACTCTTTCTTCACAATAAATGCACTGAAAAGGGGAAAATATATTTACATTTAATAAAAAACATCGTATAATTGAAATTGAGAATCATTTTCAATTATACGATGTTTTTTATTATGGAGGTAATTTATGAGCAAATTTTTAGTACAAAAATATATGTATAAGATAAGAGAGATGAATGATAAAGAATATTTGTTCGGAATAATATGGTACAATATAGCGCCTACTTTAGAAGGCCACAAACCATCGTCTATAATTACATTAAGCAAAAATAATAGAGAGTTAAATTTATTATGGCAAAAGTATAAGCAAGATTTTACATCAGAATGTGGATTAGATTTTTATGAAATAAAAAATAAAAAAGATTCTATAACTTTATTATTTTATAATAGGTGCAAAATTATTGATGTTATTTATAAAGAAGAAAACATGAAATTTTTAAAAATGTTTGGATATAATGAAAACTTAAATTTAAATGAAATTTTAGATATTCTAAAATTTAGATTTGAAAAGGTCTGTCCTCATGAAATAGGAATATTTTTAGGATTTCCATTAGATGATGTGATTTGTTTCATGAAGTATCCGGATAAAGAATGTTTGTTATGTGGATACTGGAAAGTGTACAATAACTTGGATATTGCTAGACAAAAATTTATTAGATTTGATAAGGCAAAGAATAATGTTGTTAAAAGCATATTGAGAGGAAATTTACCATCACTACTTTTGGATAGTGTGGAGTTAAATACTGTAAAATGTTCTGCATTATAAATTTATAATGTAGTTTACAAAATTAGTTTTATATGGTAAGGTTATAAGGTAGATGAGAATGAATATCACTAATAAACAATTCTAGTCTACACATTTTTTTACAAGTTAAATGATAATGAATATCAATATTAATTAAAAAGGAGCGATATTATGTCACAGTTAATAGGTTTAAATGAAGTAGAGGTTAAATCAAAAGCTAAAGTTGTTGAGGTTAAACTAGAAAGTAAAGTACGAAGAAGGATAATGGATATGGGAATAGTTAAAGGTGTTGAAATTTCAGTAGAAGGTAAAGCCCCTATGGGAGATCCTATAGAACTTAGAGTAAGAGGATATAATTTAAGTTTAAGAAAAAATGAGGCTAAAGATATTATTGTAGAGTTAATATAGCATATTGATTCTGGTGGAAGGAGGAATATAAATATGAGCACTATGTGTATTCCTTTAAATTCTATAGACATGGGTAAATATGCTGAAATAAACAATATAATTGGCGGGGAAGTTATGTGTAAGAAACTCATGGAAATGGGAGTAAATAAAGGAATTGTAATAGAAATTTTAAGAAATGATGCAGGCCCTTTAATAGTGAAAGTTGGTGAAACGAGATTAGTCCTAGGAAGGGGAATGGCACAAAAGGTTATGGTGAAAGAAGTTTAAATTATAGAGAACAAATAAATTCATATAATTATTTGATATTTGTTCTGACTAAAGGAGATGGAGGGATACTATGAGTAATACGCTATCAGTAGCTTTGGCTGGTAATCCTAACTGTGGTAAAACTAGCTTGTTTAATGCATTGACAGGTTCAAGACAGCATGTTGGAAACTGGCCAGGGGTTACAGTGGAGAAAAAGGAAGGCAAATTAAAATATGAAGATAAAAATATAACTGTAGTAGATTTACCAGGAACGTACAGTTTAGGAGCTTATTCAGAAGATGAAGTGGTAGCTCGTGATTTCATATTGAAAGAGAAGCCAGATGTAGTAATTAATGTAATTGATTCAAGTAATATTGAAAGAAATTTATATTTAACAATGCAACTTTTAGAAACAGGTGTTAAAGTAGTTTTGGCACTTAATATGATGGATGAAGCTGAACGAAAAAATATAAAAATAAATATAGCGAAGCTTTCAAAGGCTTTAAATATACCTGTAGTTCCTACTGTGGCTACTAAAAACAGTGGAATAGATGAACTTATAAAGGAAGCAATAAAATTAAGTGATTTGAAAAAAAGTCAGCTGTTGAAAATTGACTATGGTAAAGATATACAAAAAGAAGTTGAGTCTTTGGAAGAAAGTCTTTTGGAATGTGCTGCATCTTTGGAGTATCCACATTCATGGACAGCTATGAAACTTCTGGAAAATGATGAATATATAAAAAATTACATAGATGAAAAAGAAAATTGCAAAAAAATGGATGGTAAGTTACAAAAAAGTGTGGAAAAACTTATAACAATAATAGGATACGAGCCTGAGGCTTTTATAATAGATAAAAGATATGAAATTATAAGTGATGTAATACAATCAAGTGTAAAAAAAGAAGTAGTTACAATAAAAAACACATCAGATAAAATAGATAAATGGGTAACTCATAAATGGTTTGGAATACCTATATTTGCAATAATAATGTTTGTTATGTATCAAGTGACAATGACCTTTGGTAATGATTTTCTAGGTGGATATGTTGATGAAGGATTTGCAGCGCTAGGTACGTTGGCAGGAGATGCTTTAGCCAATGTAGGTGCTCCTGAATTGCTGACATCATTTATTACGGATGGACTTATAGGTGGTATGGGTGCTGTATTAGTATTTAT
The DNA here is from genome assembly GCA_964554365.1 of uncultured Clostridium sp. Lineage (GTDB taxonomy): Bacteria > Bacillota > Clostridia > Clostridiales > Clostridiaceae > Clostridium_AM. The sequence goes on from CAZKOJ010000120.1 coordinate 10,448, forward strand.
ACCAATGATTTTTACTATGTATTTTCTTATATCAATACTTGAAGATAGTGGATATATGGCAAGAGCAGCATATGTAATGGATAGATTCATGAATTCTATAGGTCTTCATGGAAAAACAGCAGTATCAATGATAATAGCTGGTGGTTGTAATGTAGCAGGAATAATGTCTACAAGAACTTTAGACAGCAAAAAAGATAGAATGGTAGCTATACTAATAAATCCATTTGTATCATGCTCAGCTAGATTACCTATTTACGCATTATTTGCAGGTGCCTTTTTCTCAGGTAAAAAAATAGGGATTTTTGATCAAGGTGGACTCGTAGTATTTTCATTATATGCATTAGGAATTGCAGTGGCAATGCTAGTAGGTAAATTTTTCAGCCAAAAAGTTTTTAAAGAAGAAGAATCTTATTTTATAATGGAACTTCCGCCTTATCGTGTACCAACAGCTAAAAGCATATTTATTCATATGTGGGAAAAATCCGAAGCTTTTATAAAAAAAGCAGGAACAATTATTTTAGGAATAGTTATAGTTGTTTGGGCACTTTCTAATTTACCAGTAGGAGTAGAACCAGGAACTAAAGATAGTTTACTTGGAATTATAGGTTCATGTATAGCACCAATATTTAAACCAGCAGGATTTGGAACATGGCAGACAGGTGTGGCCCTTATAACGGGACTTGGAGCAAAAGAAGCAGTTGTATCTACATTGGGAACCGTATATGGAGTGGCTGAAGATGGCGTTAAGCTTACAACAGCAATACAACAAGCATTTACTCCACTATCAGCGTATGCATTTATGGTATTATCACTTTTATATTGTCCTTGTGCAGCTACTATAGGAGCAATAAAAAGAGAAACTAATTCAACTAAATGGGCTTTAACAGCAGTTGTATATACTTGCGTTATAGGGTGGGTTGCTGCAGTTATAGTATTCCAAGTAGGAAAACTTTTAGGGTTTAATTAACAATAAATTAGATAAGTTTACAATTTTAATGATAATGAATATCAATATCGTTAAATGGAAAGATTTCTCGTATAAACTAAAGCTCAATTTATTCTAGGAATACCTTCCGCTAATACTCCCGCTTCTTCAAGTGGAGATATATTAGAACTTTATTTATACGAGAAATCTAAAGCTTGATTAGAATATAATGTGCAATTAAAAAAGTATATAAATAGAGAGGAGGATTAATATGAGTGTTTTAGTAATAGGAGGAGATAACCTTGGTAATATAAGGGGCAAGCTAGAAGAGCAAGGTGTTTATATAATAGATCATATAACAGGTAGAAAAAAAAGAGATAGAAAAATAAAAATACCAGAAAAAACAGATTTCATTTTAGTATTAACAGATTATGTAGGACATGGAATGACAGAATTTGTAAAAGGTGAATCTAGAAGGTGTGATATAAAAGTTGTATTCTCTAAACGTTCTTGGGTACACATGGAGAAATCTATACAGGATTGTGTTAAGGAGATAACAAATGCTGGGAAAAGTGCTATTTAGATTTAGAGAAAAAGAAATTTATCATGATATAATTGAAAGTTTGGTAACGGCTCTTGAGGCTAAAGATTACTATACAAGAGGCCATTCAGAGAGAGTGGCTAGTATGGCACATGAGTTATCAAAAAAACTTGGTATAAAAGCAGATAAATTGGAGAATATTCACATGGCAGCACATCTTCATGATATAGGAAAAATAGGAGTACCTGACAAGGTTTTAAATAAAAAAGGTAAGCTTATGTTTCATGAATGGGAATATATAAAAATGCATCCTATTATAGGATGTGATATTTTAAGTAAGTCAAATAAACTTAAACATATTAGTAAAGTAGTTCTTCATCATCATGAGAGATGGGATGGACAAGGCTATCCTCATGGGTTGTTTAAGACGGATATACCTCTAGGTTCCAGAATAATTACAGTGTGTGATTGCATTGATGCAATGACTTCAACAAGACCTTATAGAAAAGCTATGGGCTTTGAACAGTGTATGAAAGAACTATCTTTAAATAAGGCAATAATGTTTGATCCTCTTATTGTTGAATGTGTTGAGGATAATTTAATGTTTTTCAAAGATATAATAAATTTAAAGTGAACATAAAAACATAGAATTAACAGTAATTATAGTATTTATAAATTAATATAAAATGTATGGTAAATGTTTTAAATAAAATTAAGAGAATAGATGAAAAAGCTTAAAATTGAGGTGATTTTATTGAATATAAGCTCCATGAGTATAAAATTAAATGATTTTATAACGCATATTAAATATAAAGGTAAAAGTGAAAAAGAAGAAAATAATGATTTTATAACAGATATTTCAGATGAACTTAAAAATATCTCAGAAAAAGTTGGAGGTAATACTTCTGGAATAAAAGATTTGATCCAAGAAATACAGGAATCTGCAAATAACAATTTGAATATATCAGAAAAATTAACAGAGGAAATGTCCACAGTATCAATTAAAGGTGAAGAATTATATTCTTCTATAAAAGAAATTGAAAAGTCTACCTCTTTAATAGCGGAGAAAGCTTTAGAAACTTCTCAAAATACTGAAGCAGTAAGCTGCAGAGCTAATGATTTAAAAAAGGATGTTATACAATCCATAAAAAGTTCTAAATCTGTATTGGATGGAATTAAATTAGAATTAAATACAGCTATAGAAAATTCTAAAGAGGTGGAGAAAATATATAAGTTCTCTGAAGACATAATAAAAATAACAAAACAGACTAATCTTCTTGCACTTAATGCGTCTATTGAAGCTGCCAGAGCAGGAGAAGCAGGGAAAGGATTTACTGTAGTAGCGGCAGAGGTTAGAAAATTAGCTGAGGAATCTGAAAAAATTGTGAAGAATATTAATCATGTAATAAATAATGTAAGTGATTCAGTTAAAAAGCTAAATAAATGTTCTTATGAGGTTGTTGGTTATTTAGATGGTACTGTAAATGAGAATTATGATAAATTTATAAAGGTATGTGAGGAACATAGCAAGGATACTATAAATTTTAATAATATTATCAATGAAGTAACTACATCTACAGAAGAAATAAGTGTATCTGTGGAAGAAATGACCAAGGTTACAAATGAAGTGGTGGATAGCATAAACAAATCTTCAGATAACGTAACAGAGATGTCATTTGATATTTTAAATACTGTAGATAAAGTATATGAAGTTAAGGAAAAAATAGAAGATAATGTGGAAGGTTTTGAAAACTTAGAAACATTAATTGAAAGATTTTAAATTAGAAAGGATGTTGAATGTATGTTACTAAAAGTTTTGAAAAGATTAACTAAAGGTGGAGCATATTCAAAGAAGTCAATATCAAAAGAATTAGGAATAGATGAAAGTTTATTTGAGCAAATAATAGGACAACTTCAGAAATTAGGATATATTAAAAAAGAAGATACTGATTGTTGCTCATCAGGTGGGGGGTGCAGCGGATGTTCACCAAAAGGAGGATGTAGTTGTGGAAATAACCATAATATTGATATAAATATGTGGAGAGTAACTGATAAGGGCCGAAGTGTTATATCAAATGATTCTTAGGTTCAGGTGAAGTTTGATTATAGATCTGGTAGCAATCTGATAAAGTTTATTTATGAGTAACAATTTATTTATTACATATTTAAATACAATAAATTCAATATGTTCCTTGACTTTACAAAAGAGGTGTAATATAATAAACAAGTAAATTAAAACTTAATGAGGCCTCTTGGTCAAGCGGTTAAGACACCACCCTCTCAAGGTGGAATCAGGGGTTCGATTCCCCTAGTGGCTACCATAAAATCCACAACCCTTTATAT
>CAZKOJ010000121.1:0-14199 GCA_964554365.1 uncultured Clostridium sp.
TTGTTAATGTTGGATACTTGTCTGGATTTTCCATTGCATCTATTAATGTTTCTCTGTTAAATACATTTACATTTAAGTGGAATGCACTTTGTGCAAAATATCCATCCATCATATTTACAAGATTATTTATTCTGCCTTCTTCATCTTTTCCAAGAGCATCTGGTATTATTGAGAATGTGTTTGATACTCCATCTTGGCAGTAAGTTCTGTATGGTATTTTAGCAACTGAGTTTAATGAAGCTAAAGCACCATTTTCATCTCTTCCGTGCATTGGGTTTGCTCCAGGTGCGAATGGCTCTCCTGCTTTTCTTCCATCTGGAGTTGATCCTGTTTTCTTACCATAAACAACGTTTGATGTTATAGTTAATGCTGATAGTGAATGCTCAGCATCTCTGTAAGTCTTATGTCTCTTAAGTTCACTTGAGAACTTCTTGATTAATCCAACAGCTAAATCGTCAACTCTATCGTCATCATTTCCGTATTTAGGGAAATCTCCTTCGATTTTAAAATCAACAGTTATTCCGTTTTCATCTCTTACAGGTTTAACTTTTGCATATTTTATAGCACTTAATGAGTCAGCTGCAACTGATAATCCAGCTACACCAAACGCCATGAATCTCTTAACAGCTGTATCATGAAGAGCCATTTGTCCTGATTCATAAGCATATTTATCATGCATGTAGTGGATTGTATTCATTGTATCAACATAAAGCTCAGCTACATATTCCATAACTTTTTCGTAGCTCTTCATTACTTTATTGAAATCAAGAACTTCGTCTGTCATTGGAGCTATTCCTGGTATAACTTTAATTCCGCTACCATCTTTAGCTTTTTTCTTTTCATCTATTCCACCATTTATAGCATATAATAATGATTTAGCAAGGTTTGCTCTAGCTCCGAAGAACTGCATTCTCTTACCAATTTCCATAGCTGATACACAGCAAGCTATAGCGTAGTCATCTCCATATATTGGTCTCATTATATCATCATTTTCATATTGTAATGCATCTGTCTTTATTGACATTTCAGCACAGTAATTTTTGAAGTTTCTTGGTAATTTTTCTGACCATAAAACTGTCATATTTGGTTCTGGTGCTGGTGATAAGTTAGTTAATGTGTGTAAGAATCTAAATGTAGTTTTAGTTACTAATGATTGTCCATTCACTCCAACTCCACCTAATGATTCAGTTATCCAGTTTGGATCTCCTGCAAATAAGTCATTGTACTCAGGAGTTCTTAAATGTCTTACCATTCTCAATTTTATAACGAATTGGTCGATTATTTCTTGAGCTTCTGCCTCAGTTATAGCACCGCTTTCTAAATCTCTTTCCATAAATATATCAATGAATGCAGTGTTTCTTCCTAATGACATAGCAGCTCCGTTGTTTTCTTTAACAGCAGCTAAATATCCGAAGTATACAAATTGAACTGCTTCTTTTGCATTTGTAGCTGGAACTGATATATCTATTCCGTATGATGCAGCCATTTCTTTTAATTCAGCCATAGCACGAATTTGCATTGAAACTTCTTCTCTTAATCTGATTAACTCATCAGTAGTTGGTCCTACTAATTCTTTTAAGTCTTTCTTCTTTTGAGCTATTAAGAAGTCCATTCCGTAAAGAGCTATTCTTCTGTAGTCACCTATGATTCTACCTCTACCATAAGCATCTGGAAGTCCTGTTAAAAGTCCAACCGTTCTTGCTTTTCTAGTAGCCTCTGTATAAGCATCAAAAACTCCTTGGTTATGAGTTTTTCTGTATTTAACGAAGTTTTTGTGTAAATCTTCGTTCATTTGGAAGCCATACTCTTCAAGAGATTGCTCAACCATTCTCATTCCACCAAATGGATTCATTATTCTCTTTAATGGAGCATCTGTTTGGAAACCAACGATTGTTTCATTTTCTTGATCTATATATCCAGGTTTGAAGTTGTTTATACCTGATACTTCGTTAGTTTCAACATCTATTACACCTTTTTTAATTTCTTCTATAATAAGCGCTTCAGCCTTTGACCATACTTTTTTTGTTTTTTCAGTTGGTGCTGCTAAGAAATTTTTATCTCCTTCATAAGCATTGTAATTTTTCTGTATAAAATCTCTTACATCTATTTCTTCAGTCCATTTACCTTGTTTGAACCCATTCCATTGTTTCATAATTAATCACTTCTCCTTAAATCTGATATTTTATTACATTTATTTAAATTTGTGTTGCTTTTATTTTATTAGCGACTTTATGTTTCTATTATATATATTTTTTCGCACTGTATCAATGTCAATTTTCGTTGATTTTAGGCTATTTATCCTAAAAAACTGGTACAGACATTCTTCCTGTACCAGTTTTTCTTCGTTTCTTTATAAATTAAGAAATATCATATTACTTTTAATTAAAATAAATTTTTATTAAAAATAATATGATATTTCTGATTATGTAAAATATGCATAAAAAAACAAAGGAGATTCAGCATTTAAAACTGAATCTCCTTTGCTTTTTATACTATGGATCTATCTTCTTGAAATAATAGCTTATAAGAATAATCAATGATATCACTTCTTTTAATTATTCCTATAAACACACCTTCATCATCTACTACAGGTACAAAATTTTGGTTTACTGCTAAAGATATTAAATCTTCTATATTTTCGTCAATATATACAGATTTATTATTTACATGTCTTGGTATATCTTTTAATAATATTTTATGGGTATCCTTAAAACTAAGTTCAGGAGTATTTTTAAGCTTCCATAATAAATCTCCTTCAGTGAGAGTTGCTACATATTTTCCTTTATCATCAATAAGTGGGATAGCTGTATATCTATTATGTTCCATTCTTTCAAGAGCTTGTCTCATAGTACTATCTAATGTAGCGTAAACCACATCTTTTTTAGGTGTAAGAAAAAATGCTATATTCATAATATTCCCCTTTTTTATTAAATAGATTTTTAAAGGAAGTTTTCCTGATCTAATCATCACAAGATAATTATAATGCTTTTTTTAAAATTAATCAAAATCTTATAAATATATTTTAGACCAATTCCCTATTATTAACCCATTCTCGTTCCATTTAATTAAAGTTTTCTAATTATTTAATACCATAAGCAGAGAACCCAAATTTTTAATTTGGTGTGAATCGCTTACTCATACGAAGAATGAGTAGGAGTTTCATATATCTATATATTATCAATATTTAAACATAAACATGAAGAAATTATTTATTATAATACTAATAATTGTTAATAGCCTACTATATAAGTTTAACTTAACTTCGATATAAGTGCAATTCTATTGAATGTACGTTCTGTAAAACATTTTTTAATCAATAAAAACTACCCTAATCTCTAAAACCGAATTAGTTTTGGAAATTAAAGTAGATTTTCAATGATTAATAATCCCGTTGATCTCCTTTTAGCAGGTTTTCAATTTCTGTGCCAATCTGATGCCCTTGCTTATACGATGCCATTTGACCTAAAGGTATTTCTTCTTTATGAACATCATTTCCCATAAGACTGTCTATTATACCTTTTTTAGCTGATGGAAGATGCCCGACATGAACATCCTTTATATCTTCCAACTTAAATTCATCCATATTTAAGCCCCCTTATATACATTTTTCATTAAGTAGTATTCCCATGTAAATAATAAAAATGTATACTTAAAATGACTTTTATTATTGATTCTACAATAATATTAACTATGAATTTAATATTAAGTTAATTATTCTGCTTTATTAGAATATTCATGTTCTACATATTCTAATTTTTTCAACATACCTATTATATTTTCTTCCAAAGTTTCATCAATCTTTATATTATTTTCATTAATATAATTAACAGCAATTTTTAATCCTTTAGTAATATTGCTAACCTCTTCTAAGCTTAAAAGCATTAATATATCTTCCTTCATTTTTAAGCCACCTTCTTTTCTATATTTTATCCAGCCACTATCAGCCCTAAAATTTCTTATACAAGCAGATGTGTTTCAGCTGTTATCTGCTGGATAAGTTCAACTAAGATTCAGTTTCTGAACCAAGTTTCACTTAATTTAAGAGGATATAAAAATAATATTCTATTAAGAAAAGTCTGTATATTTTAATTATATCACAGCTCTAATATGATTACACTTGCAAAATCATGATATTATTATTTGAAAATATTATATCCATTTTATTCACATGCAGTTATTGATATTATAGCAACTATCATTCTCTCTCCTATAATAAAAATATATGTTTTTTCATAGCTTGTGGTGCAACTCTTGGGTTAAATTTGATATTTGTATTAATTATATGTGTAGTATTAATTTACTTTCTCCTTTTTTAAGCATTAAAAAATACATTAAAAAATTAAATAGCGGCTATCTAAAATTATAATTTTAGATAACCACCATTTAAGAATTAAATAGTGTATATAAACATTATCTATTTACATTTTAACGCACAGTTTAAAAAACATTCATAACTTATATCAAAGTGATATTTTAGACTTTTCAATACTTTCTACTATAGTGTTTCTAATTATATTAGATAAATCTTGCTGCTGCTCTTTTGTAAGTTCCTTAGTGTTAATAGGTTTACATATTATAACATTAACTTCTGCTGGCTTTATTCTTCCACTATTAGCTTCCAAAACCTTATATGTACCATTTATAGCTATAGGTACAATTATAGAATTAGATTTTAATGCAAGCTTCATACTTCCTTTTTTAAACTCTCCTATTTTTTCACTTCTACTCCTTGTCCCCTCTGGAAAAATGCCCATATTATATCCATTCTTTAAATTTTCTACACCTTCATTAATAGATTTAATAGATTCTCTTATATTAGAACGATCCATAAAAATACAATTAAGTTGTTTCATCCAAAAGCTTATAATTTTAATCTTTAATAGTTCTTTTTTTGCTATAAATCCAACACTTCTATTTATAGAGCATATCAACACTGGAAAGTCTAATAAGCCCTGATGATTTGCTACAAAAAGACAGTTTTCAGCAGGTAAATTTTCTTGACCATAGGTATTAAGAGTTATACCTGATTGCTTTACAGTGTACCTTGCCCATTTTATTAGAGTATCTTTTATGATTTTTTCTGCTTCTTCACTTTTCCCTTGTTTTTTTAAATAATTTACTTTTATATTTTGTGGAATAGTGAGTATTATAAAAACAACAAATTTTAAATACACCAAAAATGACTTCATTCATCTAATCCTTCCATTTTAAAATTCATAATATTACATATCAATTTTATCATAAAAACTATAAAAAACTATAAGTAAATTTCTATTTATTATTTTTTTATTATATTCAATGATAATTATAAAGAAACCTCCACTCAAATGAATTTTTACTTGATAGAATTATCAAAATTTTGCAGGAATAATGACTGTGCCTGTAGAATATCATTTATTATAAAGCATAAACCTATCAATTATTAGGAGGCGGTATGATGAAACTATTTGTTAACTGCAGCGGTCCAAAAGTAGGTACGGGAAAAATACAGCTTGAAAACATATTAGAACTTATTACTTTAGAAGATGCATTAAAACACTACAAAGACCATCTTTCTCATAGTGATAAATTTACTTATAATGATTTAGAAAACAAACTTAAAATTGTTGATAAGATGATAGATAGTCTACGTGTTGACAATGCAGAAAGGCAGACAAAAAAATTTGAAAGCAATTTAGGAATAGGCCTGAGTGAATTTTTAAGAAACACTAGACTTGAAAAAAGTATAAGCTTGAAGGATATGGCTCAAAAATTAACTGTAAAACCATATTACTATCACTGTATTGAAAAAGAGCTAATTCCACCTTCTACAGAATTACTTATGAAAGCCTTTAGTACTCTAAACGTACTTTGCAATATAAAAGTAAGGCTTCATAGTCATATGTGTGCAATTGAATATTACTATAATAACCTTAAAATAACAGAATTAACATTTAAATTTTCCAAGGATTATATACATGATTGTGAAATTATTAAGAACAGTATACCTACCGAAAGAATAGATGCTATATAAGCCCTATGAACGGAAAGCTGCTACAGATATTTTGTGTTAGACAAGGAAACGTTGTGCTACCAAAAGGTTCTGCTGACGCAGTATGACACAAAATAAATTAGCATACTTACTAGTTATTTTTTTGAATATGCCTAAATAAAAACACAGCACTTAAAGCTTTGTGCTGTGTCTTTATTTATTTTTCTTTATGTTTTTTACAAGTATAATTATTAAAAATATAAGTATTACAGAAAATATAGGAATTGCTGAGTAATATATTATTTTATCAAAATCCATATATCTCATCCTTTCAATGAAGTTTTGTATTAATACATCATATTAAGTATATTCTATAAATATAAAATATTCTATAGTTTTAGATAAATTCATATACTTTATTTATAAAACCATATTTATATTTTACATAGTTAAAATATGGTATACTTAAATAAATATTTTGTACTTATATTTAATATTACACTTGTCAATGGAGGTGGACTATTTGAAATCTACTTTATACTGGTTATTTATCATTAATGCTATAGTTTCCATAATAGTTATAATTCTTGAGAGAAAAAACCCTGAAAAAACTATTGCATGGTTATTGGTTTTCATTGTATTTCCACCATTTAGTTTGTTTTTTTATGCTTTTTTAGGTAGAAATTGGAAAAAGCATAAATTACATAACGAGACAAATATAAATATACAAGAATTGATTTATGAAGCTTTAAAAGGTGTAAATCATCACAGTTATGCATCTTTGATAGAGTTGCTATCTAAAAATAGTGAATCTCCTCTTTTTAGGGATAATACAATAAAAATATTTAAGGATGGTAGTGAAAAATTTAAAGAGTTAAAAAAAGAACTTCTGAACGCAAAAAATCATATTCATTTGGAATATTATATAGTTAAAAGTGATGTTATAGGTAATGAGATAAAAGACATACTTATTAAGAAGGCCTCGGAAGGTGTTAAAATTAGATTTATTCTAGACAGAGTAGGATCTATAGGAATAAAGAGGCAATATATAAGGGATCTTAAAGAAGCTGGCATAGATGTAGTTCAGTACTCTTATTTTCTAGCCCCTCTTTTAAGACATATTAATACTCAAATAAATTATAGAAATCACAGAAAGATTGTAGTAATAGATGGTAAGATTGGATTTGTAGGCGGTATAAACATAGGCGATGAATACCTGGGGAAAAGTAAATATGGATATTGGAGAGATACCCATATAATGGTTAAGGGTGATTTTGTTTTAGGTCTTCAAGCAGTATTTTTGGATGATTTTGCTACTATAAAAGAAGCGAATAAAGAACTTTTTTATTATGATAATAATTTTGAAGAATTTTTTCCTTCAACAGAGAACAATAATAGAAAGCTAATGCAGCTTATAAAAAGTGGACCTGATTCTGAGTTTCCTGCTATTGAACAGGCTATACTAAAAATGATAAGTATGGCAGAAGATCATATTTACATTACTACGCCATATTTTATACCTAGTGAAAGTATCTTAAATTCTTTAAAAATTGCTTCCTTAAGTGGAGTTAGCGTGCATATACTCTTTCCTGGTAAGTATGATCATATTTTAGTTTATTACGCTTCAAGAACTTATCTTGAAGATTTGGCAAAAAACGGAGTTAGAATATATTTTTATGATTCTCATAGTTTCGTACACGCTAAAACCACATCTGTGGATGGAAAAATATGCACTATTGGAACCGCTAATATGGATATTAGAAGCCATCAATTAAATTATGAAATTAATGCTGTAATTTATGATACAGATACCACAGAAGAACTTGAAAATTTATTTTTTGAAGACTTAAAACATAGTAAGAGAGTTACTTTAGATTATTTCAATAATCTTTCTCCTCTTACAAAAGCTTTTGAAGCCTTTTGCAGAATTTTTTCTTCTTTAATGTAATCTAAGTGGTGAATTTTTTTGTATCACCATTTGGGTTCATTTCCTTCTTTAATTAACCCTTTTCGATAAGCTATAAGTAGCTTTTCTAAGTCTTTTACTTGCATTTTTAATTCGGAACCCATATCTGTATCTGCAACTCTGTTTCTCTTTTCCACATGTTCTAAAATTATAGTAGAAGATAAAATATCTTTATCATCTTTTACAGCATTTTTAATAGCTACAAAAGGTTCATGAGAAGTTAAAAGCAATCCATATGAGTTGTAGATCAAAGTATATCCAGCTATGCCTGTTTGTGGCTGATATGCTTTGCAAAACCCTCCATCTATAACCAGCAACCTTCCTTTAGCCTTTATAGGACTTTCCCCTTCTTTTGTTTTAACAGGAATATGACCATTTATAATATGGGAGATATCTGGGTATAGATTAAATTCAACTAAAATGTTTTTACATATTTTTTCGTTATCTCTATATTTATAATAATAATTTTTCTTTTCAAAATGAGTGTCTTTATCATCAATAAAATATCTTTCGAAAGTAGTCATTCTCTCTTTTCCAAATACAGGTGAATCAGTTCCACACCATAGATACCACATCATATCCATACCATATTTTTTAAGTTCAATATCATCTTTAAAGAAAAAAGAATCTCTTGCTACACGATCAAATCTATCTAGCAAAGCCTTTCCACTATATTTTATATTTCCCACTTTAACTTCTTTAAAACTTCCATCTTCATTTAAAGGAATACATCCGTGATATAAAAGATTAGAATTGTATTTTAAATACATACTTCCTTTACTGTACAAAAACTTAATATGTCTTTGAAGTTTTTCACTATTCACAAATGAGCGAGTTAATTTTTCTATTAAATCTCTTTCTCTATGTGTTAGTTCATTAGGATTTTTCCAATTTACAGTTGGGAAAACAGTATCATTTAATTTGTACTTTTTTCCACACAACTCTATTTCTCCTGTTTGTATATTTACTTTTTCTAATGATAATCTATCATCCATTTGAAATTCTGGATGTTTTTTAATAGTTCTACCTTCTAATTTAAACTGAACTATAGAAATGGCTTTATGCATTTTAGCTAATAGATTTAATTCATTATTGCTTATATCTTTATCTAAAGTTCTAGGCTTGAATCCTTTGCATTCATCTTCACCATAGAATTCCATAGCAAAAGTTGCTAATGGCAATAAATTAATCCCGTATCCGTCTTCAATTGTCCTTAAATTAGCATACCTTAAAGATATTCTCAAAACATTAGCAATGCAAGTTTCACAACCTGCTGCTGCACCCATCCATAAAATGTCATGATTTCCCCACTGAATATCTACAGAGTGGTGCTTCATTAGTGCTTCCATAATAATATCTGCACCAGGACCTCTATCATAAATATCTCCTATAATGTGAAGCCTATCTACTACTAACTTCTGTATCACTTTTGATATGGCTACAATAAATTCTCCTGCTCTATCTATATCTATTATTGTTTTTATAATACCATTATAGTAAGCCTGCTTGTCTATTCTATCTTCCTGTTCATGGAGCAATTCTTCTATTATATATGAAAAATCTTGCGGCAAAGCTTTTCTAACTTTTGATCTTGTATATTTTGAACATATATTTTTACATAACTCAATAAGCTGATATAAAGTTATTTTATACCAATCTTCTGCATTAACTTCTGATTGTTTTATTAGTTCTAGCTTTTGTTCTGGGTAATAAATAAGTGTAGCTAAGGTAGCTTTTTGATTTTCTCTTAGTGAAATGCCAAAAACATCATCTATTTTTCTTTTGATTACTCCAGAAGCATTTTTAAGCATATGAGTAAAAGATTCATACTCGCCATGTACGTCGCTTATAAAATGTTCTGTTCCCTTTGGTAAGTTTAAAATAGCCTGTAAGTTTATAATTTCTGTGCTAGCACTTGAAATTGTTGGATACTGGTTGGCAAGTAATTGAAGATATCTAAGGTCTTTTTCTATTAGTTCTAAATCATTTTCATCATAGAAAATCATATTTTTTCTCCTTCTATAATTTCTCATTGCTCTAACAACAATGTTATATACTAATATTATAGCATTAGTATATCATATCCATCTTTATCTAAACAATTTATATTTTTATGCTAAAATGTCAAAAAAATTTTATTTTTTAACATTTTAAATCTTTATCTTTATTTAATACAATACTTAAAATGGCTTATATAGTTTTCAACATTTTTCTTTATATAAATATATTTTATGTAATTTATATGAATTTTTTACCAAAATTATTTTATATTTTTGTATATATGAAAAAAAATATATTTTATATTGACTAATAATAACATTAATGCTATTATCTAAGTAAGAAAAGTCGAATTTTGTTTAGGAGGAAAAATAATGAAATCCACAGGAATTGTAAGAAAAGTTGACGAACTTGGTAGAATAGTTTTACCTATAGAATTAAGAAGGACTCTTGATATAGCTATTAAAGATCCTTTAGGAATATATGTAGAAGGTAATAATATTATATTAAAAAAATATAATCCTGCTTGTATATTTTGTGGCGATGCTAAAGATGTAATAAATTATAAAAATAAAAATATTTGTAAGCATTGTTTTGATGAATTAAAACAATCTTTATAGTATCCTTTATGTAACATAATAATATTATAAGAACAACATGAAATTGATTTATTTTATGTTGTTCTTTTCTTTTATTTAAATTTTCTAAATATTCTCAAACAATCATTGATTTTCAAGTTTATTATGATATAATATTTATTAACAGTACTTTACCATAGTAGATATTAGTCTAATTATTTAAAACTCTACCCCTAGAATTATGTAATTTTTTCCATTTGTACGAAGTTTTTCTCATATAATTCCCATAACTTTTTTCACAAATGTAAATTTTTATTTACAAAGGACTGATTTTAAAATAAAAAATCATCTAAAAACTCTTTAATTGGATTAATATCTACTTAAAAACAGCTGATTAGATTTTATCAAATCAGCTGTTTTATTTATATTTTAAACTTTTTTATTTCTAAATTTAGCTGCTGCGAAACATCATTTAACTCACCTGCAAATCTAGAAACATTTTCAGTACTAGCTAGTACCTCTTCTGAAGATGCTGAAATCTCTTCTGAGTACGCTGAAGTTTCCTGTGATATAGCTGTTACTGTTTCTACCTTATTCAGAATTACATCTTTAGACTCCATTGTATTCTTAAGGGATATATATGTATCTTCTATTAACGGTGATATTTTAGCAACTGCATAAAGCATATTTTCAAAAGAATTTATCGTGTTATTTACATTTTTCTCTTGTGTTCCAATAAAATTTCTTACTTGCTCAGATGTAACCATTACATCTGAAGTCTCATTACTTATAGATTGAATTAATTTTTGTATTTGACCTGTTGATTGTTGTGCTTGTTCTGCAAGTGTTCTTACCTCTTCTGCAACAACTGCAAATCCTTTTCCTGCTTCACCAGCTCTAGCAGCTTCTATAGCTGCATTAAGAGCAAGTAAATTGGTTTGTTCTGATATTCCATTTATTACGCCAGTTATACTCCCTACTTGAGATACACTTGAATTTAAGTTGCTCACTTTTTCTGATACAGTTTCAAAAGATTTTTTTACATTTTCAATAGATTTTAGAAGAATATCTATTTCTGACTTTCCAACATTAGCTTTTTCTTCTGTTTCTTGTGAACTTTCTTTAACATAAGATACTTTATTATATATGTTTTTAAGTTCATCGTCCAAGTTAGACATATTGTTAGATATGTCCACTAAATCATTTGCTTGTTCTGATGCACCTTTAGTTACATCCTGTACTGCATTAGCCACTTCATTTGCTGCTAATGTCATTTGCTCAGCATTGTGATCTAAATTTAAAGACATATCACTTACTTTATTAGCTTCGTCTTTTATAGTTCCAATAGTTTTCCTTAAACTTTCGGACATATATTTAAAACTTTTTGCTAAAACACCTATTTCATCGTTGCTAGAGACTTCAATTTCGTTATTAAACTCTCCTTGTCCAACTTTTTCTGATACCATTACCAATCTTTTAAGTGGATTTATTATATTTTTAGCTACTGCAAGCATTATAATAGATGCTATAGCAAAAAATATAATCGCAATAATGATTGTTATTCCAATCATTTTATAAATAGTTTTATATAAGTTATCCATTGAAATGCCTATACCTATAGCACCTATATGAGTTCCATTTTTATAAACAGGAACAGTTACATCATATACATCTGTTTTTCCCTTGTACGCGTATACTGAACTGTATGGCTTACCATCTACAGCTGCAGTTTTACTTCCTTCATCATCCAAAACTTTTCCTATTTCTTCTTTTTCACTATGCGCTGCTACTTTTAGATTTTTATCTATAAATAAAGCATATACTATACTTTTATCTTTACTCACTATATTCTGAATTAAGTTTTGAATTTCTAAACTTGAACTTAATTTCTGAATTTTGTTAGAAAGTATTCCTATTTGAACAATCCCGCCATCAGCTTTTCTAACATATCCATATTTGTAATAGTTATCGTTTTCCCTGCTTTTTCTCATAGCCTCCATTAAATCTGATTTTTCACCCTTAAGTACAGCATAAGATATGTGCTTGCTATCAAATACAGAACCTAAACTTGATGGCAAATTAGCATAAATTGTTTTGCCACTAGCATCTGTAACGTTTATTTCATCTACTTCAAATTGCTTAGCTAATTGTACTAAATATTCATTAGTTATCTTATCTGAATTAGCTCCAATAAAGCCTCCCAATGTTTTTATTCTAACTTCTATAGATTCATTTAGTGCATCCATAGCGCTACTGTTCTTTTCCATTTCATTAGATATAAGATTCCCTAAATTTAATCCATCTGTTTTCATTTGTTGAATTAAATTCATTCTAGTTTGTACTATTGCTACTGCAGATACTAATGCTATAACTGAAAATATAATGACTATTGGTATACTGAGAATTTTAAATTTTATAGATTTACCTTTTAACTTTTCTTTCTTTTCCACAAGGACACTCCCCACTTATTGTATTTTTGCTCAATAAATTTCAACAATTATTTCCATCATTTCATTTATTTATTAATTGCCAATTAAATAATATCATATTTTTTATTAAAAATCATTATTTTTAGATGCAAAGTTAATGGTTTAATACATAAAAAAACATTTATTCCTAAAATTTTAGGAATAAATGTTTTTAATTTGCAGATAAACTATTACTCATTGACTCTACTTGATTCTTTATGATTTTTTCAGCTACTACAAGAAAATTTTTAACTTCCTCATCTTTTAAACTATATATAATCTTAAGCCCTTGTTTTTCTGACTTTAAAATTCCCGCATCTTTTAGTATTTTAAGATGTTGAGATAGATTAGATTGGCTAAATTCTATATTTTCATTTAGCTTACATACACACAAAGGCTGTTCCATAAGCATCATTACAATTTTAATTCTTATTGGATGTGCTAAAGCCTTAAATATTTTAACATACATATCCTCAATAGTCATTACTTACAACTCCCTTATTCTTAATGCTTTATATTTACTTTATAATTATAACTTTAATATGTCAATACATAAGCGTAATGCGACGCAATTGGCATAGTGAATTTTAACTGTATTGCAGCTATTATATATTGTTCAGGAACTAGTCGCTTCATTTAGAAGTTCTAATGCTTGACTTATTCAAAAATGCCTACCTCCTCCTATGCAACGTCCTTGTTGCGGGAGGAGCTTGTGCCTTCCATGGCACAAATTACGGCATTTTTGAAACGTCAAGCAAAGAACTTCTATAAATTTGCTCAAATGTTTCTTCACAATATATCCCAGCTTCCATACAGTTAAAGTTCACAAATTACTTCTATTCTATTCACTAAATTATTCCATTAGATTAAAGGGCTGATAAGCCCTTATGCCGTAGGCTGCAAATTTCATTATATCTTTATGTTTTCAAAGTTTCTTACTAAATTGGTGTTTAGTGCGTAGCACTTTTGGTACATTTACTCCATGTCTACCACATATAACACTTTATTTTTAATTATGAAACTTCTGCTCGTTCTTCACATGAGTACTCACAGAGTAAGCGATCATATCCAAATTATAGATTTTGTATGTTTAATTAACCCATCCACACCAAATTAAAAATTTGGGTTCTCTTTCTTGTGAAACTCCTACTCATTCTTCGTATGAGTAAGCGATTCACACCAAATTGAAAATTTGGGTTCTCTGCTTAACTTTTGGAT
>CAZKOJ010000122.1:0-14169 GCA_964554365.1 uncultured Clostridium sp.
AATATCAACCCTGTTTCAGATTCACGACGACCATGGATTTAGCTGGCACAATTCCAGCCTGTATCAGCTTATGCGCCACCCCGACTGGCATGCCTCAGTATCCGTATTTCGAGAGGAAGTATGCAGGCTGCCCGTGGAGTTGAGCGGAGAGAGCCGGGATGAGGCCGAGCAGTTTGTGGACCGGGAGTTATGGTGTCACATAAAAAACTTCCTGACATGGCAGTTTTTCTTTAAATACCCTGAAGAAAACAAGGGTATTCGCAAGCTGCTTGAGAAGTTTCACCAGGTGTTGCTGCCGTTACGCTCACTTATGCGGACTAAGAGTAATCACATGGTGTCGACTGGACTCTCCTTTGACGCACTGTTGAAGCACGGTGGGACAACTGAGGAAGTTGTAGATGCTTTAAATGTGATTAAGAATATATTTGAAAATAAAGAAATAGAAAAAGTAAGTCATGATGTAAAAATACCTCATACTATACTTCATAAAATGGGTGTGGATTTTGTTGGAGTAAAATTCGATACAAAAATAGCGGCTTATTTAATTGATTCTTCTAGAGGAGAATATGAATTAAAATCTATTGTACAGGATTATCTTAAAATAATATTAACAGGGAAAACAGAAGATTTTGCAGTTAAAGAAGTATCTCTTCTAAAAGAGGTATTTGAAAATCTACAACATCAAATAAAAGATTTAGATATGGAAGAACTTTTATATAAGATAGAACAGCCTGTTACAGACGTGCTAGCTTCTATGGAATATGAAGGCTTTAAAGTAGATAAAGCAAAAATAGAGGAACTTGGTGAAAAGTTTAAAATAGAAATAGATAAGGTTCAGAAGGAAATATATGCTTTGTCAGAGGAAGAGTTTAATATTAACTCCCCGAAACAGCTTGCAAAGATACTTTTTGAAAAGCTTGATTTACCTGTGATTAAGAAAACAAAAACAGGATATTCAACTAATGCAGAAGTTTTGGAACAACTTTTGGATAAACATCCAATTATAGAAAAAATAACTTATTACAGACAACTTACGAAACTATTTTCTACATATATTGAAGGATTAAAAGCTGTAATTGATGAAGATGGAAAAATACATTCTAGCTTTAATCAAGCAGTTACTACTACTGGAAGACTATCAAGTACAGAACCCAATCTTCAAAATATACCTATAAAATATGAAATGGGTAGAGAAATAAGAAAAGTATTTATACCTAATAAAGAAGAATGTATGATACTTTCAGCAGACTATTCTCAAATAGAACTTAGAGTACTCGCACATATAGCAGATGACGAAAATTTAATAGATGCTTTTTTAAATCATGCTGATATTCACACTAAAACTGCATCAGAGGTATTTAAAGTTCCTATAGAAGAAATTACATCTACTCAAAGAAGCAATGCTAAGGCTGTAAATTTTGGCATAGTTTACGGTATAGGGGATTTTAGCTTAGCTAAAGATTTGAAAATATCTAGAAAAGAAGCTAAAAACTATATAGACACTTATTTTGAAAGATATCCAGGTGTAAAAAGGTATATGGAAAGTGTTATAAAACAGGCAGAGGATAAGCTATATGTAAATACTATAATGAATAGAAGAAGACTTATACCTGAAATAAAAAACTCAAAAAAGATGATAAAAGCTTTTGGAGAGAGATTGGCTATGAATACACCTATTCAAGGAAGTGCTGCAGATATTATAAAAATGGCTATGGTGAATGTGTATAATGAGCTAAAAATCAGAAATTTAAAAAGTAAAGTAATACTTCAAGTTCATGATGAACTTATTTTGAATGTATATAGAGATGAAGTAGAAGAAGTTAAAGAATTGGTTAAAGATAAAATGGAGAATGTTATTAAGCTTAGAGTACCTTTAGAAGTAGATATAAATATGGGCTCTAGCTGGTATGAGGCCAAGTAAGTTCAATATGAGGAATTAGAAATTATAGATTTTTAATTCCTATTTCCTCGAATTGAATTGGGAAATTGGGAGGTGTTTTATGCTTAAAGTAGGGCTTACGGGTGGAATTGGGAGCGGTAAAAGTAGTGTTTCCAATATACTTAAAAAAAAGGGTTTTAATATTATAGATTCTGATATTATAGCAAGAGAAGTACTAAGTATGTATCCAGAAATAATTTGCCAAGTAAAGGAAAATTTCGGATCAAAATTTTTAAATGAAAATAATGAATTAAAAAGAAGAGAATTTGGAGATTTTATATTTGCTTTTTGTGAAGAAAGAAAAAAATATGAAAATATAATTGTTCCATTTATTATAAAAGAGATATTTAATAGGATAAAAGCTTTAGAAAATCAGGGAGAAGAGATTTGTGTATTAGATGCACCTACATTAATAGAGAATAACCTTCATAATTATATGGATGTAAATATTCTAGTTTGGGTAAATTATGATACTCAAATTGAAAGAGTTAAGCTTAGAGATAAACTAACGGATAAACAATCAGTGTACAGAATAAATTCTCAAATGTCTTTAGACGAAAAGAGGAAGCTTGTAAACTATATTATAGATAATTCAAATACTTTAAAACATACGGAAAAACAATTAGATAAAGTTTTAGAAGAAATCTGTAGAAATTTTAAGGGGTGAAACATAAATTAAAGTGAAAAGAATTAAGAAGATAATAACATTAATAATGTTGTTAATATTATTAATGAATGCAAAAAACATAATAAAGCACTTTTTTCCATTAAAGTATTCAGAAAATATAATTAAATATTCCTATAAGTATGAATTGGATCCTTATTTAGTAGCAGCAGTTATAAAAACAGAAAGTAATTTCAATAAAGAGGCAAAATCTAACAAAAATGCTTATGGGCTTATGCAAATAACGCCAGATACAGCAGAGTGGGCAGCTGAAAAAATGAGTATAAAAAATTTTAATACATCAATGCTAAAAGATGCTGAGTTTAATATAAATATGGGATGCTGGTATTTAGATAACTTAAAGGAAGAATTTGATAACAATATAGAATTAGTATTAGCAGCATATAATGGGGGAAGAGGGAATGTTCAAAAATGGCTTAAAAATGAAGAGCATTCCGTTGATGGAAAAAAATTGAATTATATACCATTTAAAGAAACGGACAAGTATGTAAAAAAAGTGAAAGTTAACTATAATATTTATAAGTATTTATACAGTAATGATAAAAAATTAAATATTAATGATAATAAATAAATTTTTATGTTTAAAGAATTAGAATCTTTCGACAATTAACGTAAAAGCATAGCAGATATGGCAAAAGTGTCTTCCACTGTTTTTAAAATTCATCTTGATGTTCAGTTAAATTCGTGTTATACTTTCTGTATAAAATTTAACATGGATTTGTGATAAATGTTAAATTTAATATGTATTTAAATAAAAAAATAAGCAGGAGTGGCGGAATGGCAGACGCGCACGTTTGAGGGGCGTGTGGGAGACCGTACGGGTTCAAGTCCCGTCTTCTGCACCATATATACTTGTATAATTTCTGAAATATTCGAGAGGCTCTATATTTTGAACCTACATTACAGCAACGGGAGTTTTAAATTTAGATGTGTATATGTACCTTTTTGTGAGACCTTTATGGCGTTGAAGGCGATAGAGATATCTGTGCGAACACCCACCTATCGAAAGATAGGTGTCAAAATTAGGGCGGCGGTATTTTGGATTTTAATTAATTAAATATAGCAAGTGCGCTATTTGAAGAGAGGTAGAAACACCTCTCTTTTTTGTTTGGTTAATTATGTGGATATACTGTTAAAAAATATGATATTGATAACATAATTAAAGTAGTATACGTTTGACATAAGGTTAATCTATTGTATAAACCTTAATTTATAATTTTGAAGGTACATTTCCACGTGATTGTCAGTAGTTAACAAATGAAATATAATGTTGAAAAATATAGAAAAAAGTACGAATATTCAAAACATTGATAAAAATATAACGAAAATTTGAGCTAAAATATTATTTTATTGAAATTATTACAATAAAATATTTTCTAATAATAATTTAATATAATTTGAAATAGTTAAAAATACTGTGTATTATCGAGAAAAAATGAGTTTTTTTACATGAATTCAGTAATGAGTGCTTAAACAAAGTTAACTTGACATTAATTTCAGAATATTTTAATATATAAATAGAGATATTACATAACTTTACAGTAAGTATAATTTAAAAAAAAATTGGTTATATATGTATTTTTAAGAAATTATATGAAATTATGAAAAAACAAAAAATAAAAAATTAACTTGAATTAGTTTTATAAGGTACTTGGACTCCTTTAAAGCTTAATTTAAGTAATACAACAAGTTAGCTAGGGGTTAAATAGGTAAATTAGGGAGGAAAAAAATGGATAATAAGGTATTGACTGTTTGTCCTTATTGCGGTGCCGGATGTAATTTATATTTGGTTGTAGAAGGGGGAAAAATAGTAAGAGCTGAACCAGCTGATGGTAGAACTAATGAAGGCAATCTATGTCTTAAAGGATACTATGGCTGGGATTTTTTAAATGATCCACAGATTTTAACATCACGTTTAAAAAAACCTATGATAAGAAAGAATGGTGAACTTGAAGAAGTATCATGGAAAGAAGCTATAGATTTTACAGCTTCTAAATTAAAATATATTAAAGAAAAATATGGACCTGATTCTATTATGGGAACAGGATGTGCTAGAGGTTCTGGAAATGAAGCCAACTATATCATGCAAAAATTTATGCGTGCAGTTATTGGAACTAATAATATAGATCATTGTGCTAGAGTGTGACATGCTCCTTCAGTGGCCGGTCTGGCTTACGTATTAGGTAATGGAGCAATGTCCAATGGAATTCATGAAATAGATAATACAGATTTGTTATTTATATTTGGCTATAATGGTGCGGATTCACATCCTATAGTTGCCAGAAGAATAATTAAAGCAAAAGAAAAGGGCGCCAAAATAGTAGTAACAGATCCACGTATAACCGAATCGGCTAGGATAGCTGATTTATGGTTACCAATAAAAAATGGTACAAATATGATATTGGTAAATGCATTTGCAAATGTTTTAATAAATGAAGGTTTATATAACAAGCAATATGTAGAAGAACATACAGAAGGCTTTGAAAAGTATAAAGCTTTAGTTGAAAAATATACTCCAGAGTATGCAGAAAAAATGACTGGAGTGTCAGCAGAAGACATAAGAAAATCAATGAGAATGTATGCAGAAGCTAAAAATGCAACTATACTTTATGGAATGGGTGTATGTCAGTTTGGGCAAGCAGTTGATGTAGTTAAAGGTTTAGCATCATTAGCATTGTTAACAGGTAATTTTGGAAGACCAAGTGTAGGAATCGGACCTGTAAGAGGACAGAATAACGTTCAAGGTGCCTGTGATATGGGAGCACTTCCTAATGTATATCCAGGATATCAACCAGTTACAAATGATTCTATAAGAGAAAAATTTGAAAAAGCTTGGGGAACAAAACTTTCAAATAAAAATGGGTACCATTTAACTGAGGTACCAGCATTGGTATTAAAAGAAGATAAGATAAAGGCTTATTATATTATGGGAGAAGATCCTGTTCAAAGTGACCCAAATTCAGCAGAAGTAAGAGAAGCTTTAGATAAAATGGAGCTTGTAATTGTTCAAGATATATTTATGAACAAAACAGCACTTCATGCTGACGTAATATTGCCAGCTACTTCTTGGGGAGAACATGAAGGTGTATTTAGTTGCGCTGATCGTGGATTTCAAAGGTTCCGTAAGGCAATTGAACCTAAAGGAGATATAAAACCAGATTGGAAAATAATATCAGAAATTGCTACAGCAATGGGATATGAAATGAATTATAATAATACAAATGAAATATGGGATGAAATGAGAAACTTATGTCCAAACTTTAAAGGAGCAAGTTATGAACGTCTTGAGGAGCTTGGAGGAATTCAGTGGCCATGCCCTACAGAAGATCATAATGGAACTTCTTATTTATATAAGGAAAGTAAGTTTAACACTGCAAGTGGAAAGGGACAATTATTTGCGGCAGAATGGAGAGCAGCTATGGAGTTTCCAGATAAGGAATACCCATTAGCATTATCTACTGTTAGGGAAGTAGGTCATTATTCAGTAAGAAAAATGACTGGTAACTGTCGTGCGTTGCAGCAACTTGCTGATGAACCTGGTTATGTGCAAATGAATCCTGGAGATGCTAAAAATCTAGGTATAAAGGATCAACAGCTCGTGAGAATAAGTTCACGTAGAGGATCTGTGGTAGCTAGGGCATTAGTAACAGATAGGGTTAATAAAGGTGCAACATATATGACATATCAATGGTGGATAGGTGCATGCAATGAATTAACTTTAGATAATTTAGATCCTGTTTCTAAAACTCCTGAATATAAATATTGTGCTGTAAAAGTAGAAAGTATTGAAGATCAAAAAGCTGCAGAGCAATATATAAAGGATGAATACGCTAAAATAAGAAAAAAAATGAATGTACATTTAGAAACTACTAGTATCTAAAGTAAGACCTATTTTTAAATTGAACTTCGATGCCTATTGGTATTGGAGCAAGCATCCATAACAAAATAAGAGATTTTGTTTGTATGCTTAAAAGGATTTAAAGATAGGTCTTTTGAAAAAAAATATGGAATATACATTTAGTGAGGAAAAACAATTTCGATAAGTTCATGGGGGAGAAAGAATGAATATATGTTCCAATCCTTAAAGTGTAATATAGATTACATTTAATTTAAATTAGGGCTTTGATCTAATGGAAGGGACTTAATGAAAAGGTTTTAGGGGGTAAATAGGATAATTTATTATTCTATTTATATATAAATCTTTAGGTAAGAGGGTGAAATTAAATGGATACGGCACAAAAACAGAATGTTAAAACGGACCTAAGTGGAAAAGACGTAATAGTAAAATATGCTAAAGAACAGAGATTTACTCTGGCAATTTTACAGGACATACAAAGAAACTATAAGTATATTCCTAGAGAAGCTTTGGAAAACTTAGCTGAATATTTAGAAACGCCAGTAAGTAGATTATATGGAATGGCTACTTTTTACAAGGCTTTAAGTTTAACACCAAAGGGAGAAAATATTATAACAGTATGTGATGGGACAGCCTGTCATGTATCTGGTTCTATGGTAGTGTTAGATGAACTTGAAAAAGCATTAGGTATTAGACCTGGAGGGACTACAGAAGATTTTAAGTTTTCAATTAATACAGTTAACTGTATAGGATGTTGTGCGATTGCTCCTGTTATGATGATTAACGAAAAATACTATGGAAATTTGACACCTAAGATGGTAAAAGAAATTCTTGATGAGTATAGGGGTGAAAAATAATGAGTGAAAAGAAAACTGTTAACGTATGTTGCGGAACAGGTTGCTTGGCAAAAAATAGTATGGCAGTATATGAGGAGCTTAAGAAAAAAATAGAAGAACTAGGAGCTAATGCTGAAGTAAAAACTCAATTCGAGTTAAAGGCTACTGGATGTGATGGACTATGTGAAAAAGGACCATTAATAAAAATTTACCCAGATGATATAGCATATTTTAAAGTGAATGTTGAAGATGTAGAAGATGTGGTTAAAAAGACATTGATAAATGGAGAACTTATTGAAAAATTATTATATTTTGAAACTTCTACTAAACAGAGACTAAGAAATCATAAAGAAAGTGAATTCTGTAAAAGACAACTTAAAATTGCTTTAAGAAATGTAGGAGAAATAGATCCTACAGTTATAGATGATTATATTGAAAGAGGTGGCTATGAAGCCTTAAGGAAGGCTATATCCAAAATGAAGCCTGAGGATGTTCTAAAAGAAATTTCAGAATCAGGTCTTAGAGGAAGAGGCGGAGCTGGATTCCCTACAGGACGTAAATGGCAGACAGCTGCAGAAATTGATACAACACCTAAATATGTTGTGTGTAATGGTGATGAAGGTGACCCAGGCGCATTCATGGATAGAAGTATAATGGAAGGTGATCCTCACAGTGTTATAGAAGGTATGACACTATGTGCTTATGCAATAGGAGGAACTTTAGGCTTTGCATATGTAAGAGATGAGTACGGATTAGCTATAGAGAATCTTCAAAAGGCTATAGAGAGAGCAAGGGAAAGAGGATTATTAGGAAAAAACATACTAGGTAGTAATTTTTCTTTTGATATACAGATAGTAAGAGGTGGAGGAGCTTTTGTATGTGGTGAATCTACAGCACTTATGTCTTCTATTGAAGGTATGGTAGGAGAACCTAGAGCTAAATATATACACACTACAGAAAAAGGATTATGGGGACAACCTACAGTATTAAATAATGTTGAAACTTGGGCTGATGTTCCTATAATAATCGAAAAGGGTGGACAATGGTATAATTCCATAGGTACTATGGAAAAAAGCAAGGGTACAAAGGTGTTTTCACTAGTTGGTAAGGTTAAAAATACTGGTCTTGTAGAAGTACCTATGGGAACTACTTTAAAAGAGATTATATTTGATATAGGTGGAGGAGTATTAAACGACAGAAAGTTTAAAGCAGTGCAAATAGGTGGACCTTCTGGCGGGTGTTTACCTGAATCCTATTTAGATTTACCTGTAGATTATGATACTCTAGTTAAAGCAGATTCAATGATGGGATCTGGCGGTATGATTGTTATGGATGATAGAACTTGTATTGTGGATATTACAAGATATTATCTAAGCTTTTTAGCTGAAGAATCCTGTGGAAAATGTGTGCCTTGTAGAGAAGGCGTAAAGAGAATGCTAGAAATACTTACAGATATATGTGAAGGAAGAGGCCAAGAAGGAGATATAGAGGAACTTCTTGAAATTTCCTCAATGACTAGTGTGGCAGCATTATGTAGTCTTGGAAAGAGTGCTGCAAATCCAGTGCTTGCATCAATTAGATATTTTAGGGATGAATTTGAAGAACACATAAGAGATAAGCGATGTCGTGCGGGTGTGTGCAAAAAGCTTACAACATTTATTATAGATTCAGACAAATGTATAGGTTGTGACGTATGTAGAAAGAATTGTCCAGTTGAATGTATTGCAGGAGAAGTTAAAAAACCTCATGTAATAGATATAGATAAGTGCGTAAGATGTGGAAATTGCATGAATATTTGCAAATTTGATGCAGTTAAAGTTAAATAGGGGGGTGTCGCAATGAAAATTGTAATTGATGGAAAATCATGTGAATGTGAACGTGGGGAATTTATTCTTCAGATAGCAAAAAGAAATAATATATATATACCTACATTATGTCACAGTGATGCCCTGGCAGGACTTGGAAGCTGTAGATTATGCATGGTAGAAGTAGTAGACAGGGGCAGAGCAAAGGTTGTAACTGCATGTTTATTCCCTGTTAGTAAAGAAGTTGAAGTTGTAACTAATTCAGAGAAAATAAAGAGAATGAGGAAGAATATAATAATGCTACTTCAGGCTAGATGTCCTGAAAATGAAGAAGTTGCTAAGATGGCTGATGCTTTTGGAGTAGAAAGAAAAAGAGTAGAAAGGTTCAAGTTAGATAATACAGAAAATTGTGTACTTTGTGGATTATGTACAAAAGCCTGTAAAGAAATAGGTGCAGGTGCTATATCTACAGTAGATAGAGGTATATACAAAAAAGTAGAAACTCCGTATGAAGAGCCATCACCTGAATGTATAGGATGCGGTTCTTGTGCCAATGTTTGTCCAACTAATGCTATAAAAATAATTGATAAAGATGGTCAAAGAGAAATATGGGGTAAAAAATTCAAACTAGTGCAATGCGATTGTTGTGGAGCTAATTTTGCCACGGAAGAGCATATTAAATTTGCATATGAAAAAACAGGAAGAGAATTGGAAATGGATAAAGTTCTTTGTGAAAAGTGTAGAAGAAAATCTAGTTTAGAAGAAATAAAAAATATGTATGAGACCTTAAATCCTTAGTATTAAGATTATAGAAAAGTGTCTTCAGATGGGACACTTTTTTGTAGAAAACACTGCTTATAATTTAGTTTTTGTGTATAAGAAAGGTGGTAAATTAAATGAAACCAGATCTTAACTCTTTTGTGATAGCCGATCCAAGTAAATGTATTGGATGCAGATCGTGTGAGGTAGCCTGTGCGGCAGTTCATAGAGATAACGATGCAGGTTTAACAGTGGGAACTATGGAAACGCCGATTGTTCCAAGACTGTTTCTTATAAAGGAAGAAAAAATTGTTATGCCAATTCAATGTAGGCACTGTGAAGATGCACCTTGTGCTAATTCATGTCCAGTAGGTGCTATAGTGCAAAAAGATGGAAGTATAATGGTGAAGGAAAGTGCTTGTATTGGATGCAAAACCTGCATGCTTGTCTGCCCAGTAGGTGCTGTAGATTTATTACCAAAATTTCAAGAACAACTACCTGGAGCTGCATTTGAAGAAAAATCAAAATTAGTTGCTTATAAATGCGACTTATGTAAAGAAATTGGCGGTATGCCTGCATGTGTTAAAGCATGTCCAAAAGAGGCTTTAAAAGTTGCAGTGCCTAAAGAAGATAAAAAGGACAGAAATGTAAAGGCTGCTTTAGGATTGTTAGGGTTTAATAAGGATATGTAGGAAATAAAAAAATCCGTAAGAGAAAGGGATGTTAAAATGTCAAACAATACTGCCATAATAAATATAGACCAAGAATTATGTACAGGTTGTAGACGCTGTGCTGAAATTTGTCCAGTGGATGCTATAGAAGGTAAGGATGGAGAACCACAGCATATAAATACAAATAAATGTGTTATGTGTGGACAATGCGTACAGATATGTAAGGCATATTCTCCGGTTTATGAAGAGATTGCAACGCCTCTAAGTAAAAAATATTATGATAGAGGAATATTAAATAGTGTCAAAGAACCTGTATTTGCAGCTTACAATATGGGACAAGTAAAAAAAGTTAAAGAGTTGCTACAAAACAAAGATTTATTTACAGTGGTACAATGTGCACCAGCTGTAAGAGTAGGTTTGAGTGAAGACTTTGGACTACCTCTTGGAACTTTAAGTCCAGGGAAAATGGCAGCAGCTCTTAGAAAAATTGGTTTTAATAAGGTATACGATACGAATTTTGCAGCAGATCTTACTATAATGGAGGAGGGTACTGAGCTTATAAAAAGAATAACTGAAGGTGGAACTCTTCCTATGTTTACTTCTTGTTGCCCAGCATGGGTAAAATATATGGAACAGACTGAGCCAGAACTTTTGGATCATCTTTCAACTTGCAAATCACCTCAGCAAATGGCTGGACCGGTTTTTAAAACATATGGTGCTAAAATTAGTGGAATAAACCCAGCTAAAATTTTAAGTGTATCAGTTATGCCATGTACCTGTAAAGAATTTGAATCAGAAAGAGAAGAAATGCAGGGTAGTGGATATAGAGATGTAGACGTGGTTATTACAACTAGAGAGTTAGCTCAGTTAATAAAAGATATGGGAATAGATTTCAAGGAACTTCCAGAAGAAGGTTTTGATAATCCTTTAGGACAGTATACAGGAGCGGGTACCCTATTTGGAACTACTGGAGGCGTTATGGAAGCTGCCCTTAGAACAGGATATGAACTCATAACTAAAAAGTCAATTCCAAGTGTAGATCTTACTGCGGTAAGAGGCGGAGAAGGCTTTAGAACTGCAGAAGTTCAGGTTGGAGACTTAAAATTAAAAGTTGGTATAGTTTCAGGATTAAAACATGTGGAGCCTGTACTTGAAGCAATAAAGAGTGGAAAATGCGATATGCATTTTATTGAAGTTATGACATGCCCTCAGGGATGTATCAGTGGTGGGGGACAACCAAAGCTACTTTTAGATGAATCTAAAGAAGCAGCATACAATGATAGAAAAAAAGGTTTATATGACCATGATTCTAATTTAACTATGAGAAAATCCCATGAAAATCCAAGCATTAAAAAGATTTATGATGAGTTTTTAGGAGAACCTCTAGGACATAAATCCCATGAATTATTGCATACTAAATATAAATCTAGGAAGGAGTAGTAGGAAAATGGCTAATTGCTTTATAGTTGCTGACCCAGATAAGTGTATAGGTTGTAGAACTTGTGAAATAGCATGTGTTGTAGCGCATTCCAGCAAAGACATATTTACAGCGCCATTATCGCAAATTGAATTTTTCCCTCGTTTAAATGTAATAAAGACTGCAGCGGTAAGTGCACCAATTCAATGCAGACAGTGTGAAGATGCTCCCTGTGCCAAAGTATGTCCTGTTAAGTGCATAACCACTAAAAATGGTCGTATTCATGTAGATGAAAAGGAATGTATAGGATGTAAAACTTGTGCGATTGCATGTCCAATTGGAGCTATTGATATGGTTACAGAAGTTAGAGAGGGTGAAAAAATTCTACAGGCGAGACTTAGAATTAAAGACCACGATTGCAGTGAAGATGAGAAAGAAAGAATCATTGCTCATAAATGCGATTTGTGTGGAGAAAGATTAGAAGGACCAGCCTGTGCAGAAGTTTGTCCTACGAAGGCTTTTAAAATAGTAAAACAAGAAGATTTGGAAAAAATGCTTAAACAAAGACGTAAAAATAGTGCAGAAGAAATAATTAGAATAACTAACCAAGGTAACTAATTTATGATTTAAATTTACAGTTGCGAGTAGACAGGTATTGATGATTTTATGTAAAATCATCAATACCTGTTAGTATTTTTGTCAATGAAAATTTACTGAATTTTTTTAGAGCAAATCTATATTTATATTATATTTGGTTATTTTTCTATAAATAGTAGCCTTACCTATTTTTAAAAGCCCTGCTGCTTTTATTGCATTACCTTTACAAAATTTAAGAGCCTCTTTAATACATTGTTCTTCAACCATATCTAAAGGTAAAATTTCTTTAGGAACAATAATTTCTACATTAGAAACAGGTTTTGGATTTCTATTTTGTAAATATTGTGAAGTTATCATTGTATCTTCACAAAGATAATAAGATCTTTCTACTACATTTCGTAACTCTCTTGTATTACCTGAAAGACTATAGGTTTTTAGCTTTTCAATATAAGATGGATCAATATATTTTGGTTCGCATGGGTTTTTTGAGTTTAGCTTATTTACAAAACATTGAGCTAGAAGTTCAATGTCTTCTTTTCTTTCTTCTAATGGCATTAAGTGAAGGTTCATTACATTTAGTCTATAATAAAGATCCTCTCTAAAATTTTTATTTTCAATTTCTTCTGATAAAACTCTATTAGTAGCAGCAATAACTCTTACATCGATAGCTTTTTCATAAGTGCCGCCAACTCTTACAATTTTCAAATTATCCAAAACTCTTAACAATTTAGATTGTATGTCCATAGGAAGTTCGCCTATTTCATCTAAAAATATAGTACCACCATCAGCTAATTCAAATTTGCCAGGATATCCCCCCTTAGATGCACCTGTAAAAGCGCCTTTTTCATATCCAAATAGTTCACTTTCTACAAGTTCTCTTGGAATAGCTGCACAATTAACTGCTACAAATGGACCAGTGCGTCTATCGCTATAATTATGAATAGATTGGGCAAATACTTCCTTACCAGTGCCACTGTTACCCTCGATTAATATATTACAGGTGGTTTTAGATGATTTTTTTGCCAAAGTAACTATATTTTTCATTCCTTCATTTTTAGTAAGTATATCATCAAATGTAAAGGAAGCTTTATATCCCACTACGTTATTAACCATTTTATGCAAATTTTTACTATCCCTTAATGATAAAACTAGTCCTATGTTTTTTCCACGTAATCTTACAGGGGTTATGTTTATAAGGCATCTTATCCTGGTTCCATTAATATTAAAGCTACAATCTTCATTAAAATGATTTTCACCTGTAAGTAAAGTTGTATTTACAATATCATCTTTTAGTATATCATTTAAATAGGTTTCATATAGAGTAACCTCCTTTATGCCTAGTATTTTAACAGCTGTAATATTTACTTTTTTTATTAAAAGGTTTTCATCAGTAACAATTAAGCCTTCATATGCTGAGTCAAAAATTGATTGTATTATAAAAGAAGATATATCATATTCTAATATACTGTCCATATCAATTCTGCACATATCATCAGTGTCTGTCCAATAATCTAAATTATCCATGTTATCACTTCTATGTAACAAATAATTATTATTATTTGAATTATAACTAGAAATTCAATTTCAAAAAATAAAAGGAAATA
>CAZKOJ010000123.1:0-14065 GCA_964554365.1 uncultured Clostridium sp.
ATAAGAAAAAGAAAAGAAAAAATAATTGAAGCCATAAAGAATAATTACAAAGGAATGTTGTATTAATTTTCGGCCAACAACTGCGTAAATCCTATTACACTCTTAGTCATGGTTTTTGCGAGGAGATACGGTAAATAACAAGCTAATCATTCGTTTCGCTCAGGAATGAGCGTTAATGGTTAAGCCAATGGTAAAAATACTAAAAAAAAGATTGACATAATTCAATATCAGATGCAAAAGTATTATATGTTATAATTTGTTTTCTTAAAAGAAGGAGAACTTGCATGAAGCGTACAATTTTTAAATCGCTGATTTTCTTCGGACTGATCACGTCGTTGCTGGTACTCGGTAGCTGTGCGACAATATTTAATAATAAACAAACCACTGTATCATCATCTTCAAAGATTGCTAGTGAAGTAACAATTTTAGAAAATGGTTCTGTGGTTTATCAAGGATCACTTCCTGCAACAATTAATGTAAATGGTAATAATAACTATACAGTTCAGTATAAAGATAAAGATGGAAATTCACGTACACTGCAACTTCAAAAAAAGATAAGTGGATGGTTTATAGCTGATGTCTTATTAATTGGAGGGTGGATTATAGATCTTATAACAGGCGATGTAATGGAATATAGTAAAGCTACTATTCTCCCTATAAGTTATAAGGTAGCACAACAATTCCTGCTTATTAATGTTGTTCCAGATGGTTTACGAAAAGATTTGAAAGTTATTGGAAATATATATAAATAAAACTGTCAAAATGAATAGTAACGCCGTGTCATTCTAGATACTGCGTTACTATTTATAAGTTGGAAGATCAATTTATCAGTTGAAAATAGTATATATCTTTATAGTGTAAAGTCATAAAATCTACTACATACTTATAGAATATTCTATCAGCTAAGTTTGCCATAGCTCCACTTATTATAAGTGCCAAACTTATTCTAAGTATTTTAGACGTTGGTTTATACTTCACTAGATAATAAACAATCCCCCCCATTACAACTAAAGTAATTATGACTAAAAACACTACTTTGTTTTGGAGAATGCCAAAGGCAGCCCCCCTATTCTCTACATAAAAAAAGCTGAAAAAGTCTTTAATTACAACTATTTCAGATATTTTTGACAACTCATTAAGAGCCCACATTTTTGTGATTCTATCTATTATCAACCCCAACACTATTATTAAAAATTCCATTTACATCCCCCCACTTCAATTAAGTAAATGAAGAAATTGAGAAGTTACTAATTGTTCAATTTTCAATTTCTCAACTTTCTTCATTTCTCAATTCATCCTATGGCAGTTGATTTCTGTACTGTTCGTTGCTTATTCTCTCTATTGGTTCCACATAGTCTTCATCTTCATCTGTGTATACATCCAATACATTCTTAATCCTATTAAACCTTCCTACTGCTTGGTAACTGTCCTCAGCATCAAAACCTACTACATCTTTATTGTCATTATATCCATATCCAAATGGATATCCAAGAACTTTTTCTTCTATAGGTCTATCTTTCTTTTCTTCAGGCTTCAAATCATTGATTTGTTTCTGGCATTCTACACAATGTTCTGTATAGGGAATAAACTCTAATCTTTCTTCGTTTATATCCATGCCACACATAGTACATTTTCCATATACACCTTTATCTATATGTACCAATGCATCATCTATTTTTTTTATAATTGAAACTTCATTTTCTTTAAATGCCATTCCTCTTTCCTTATCAAAAATTTCAGTAGCACTATCTGAAGGATGGTTATCATAAAAAGATAACTCTGTGGACATCTCTGAGTTAGAATTAATTGTTTCATTTTTTTCCATTTGATTTAATAATTTATATATCCTTTTCTTTTCTAAGTTCAATTTTTTCCTGAAATACTCCAATTTTTCACTATCCATAACCACAGAACTCCTTTCTCAATATAAAATAAAAAGCAATATGTTTTTATTTTAACTAAAAACACTTTATTTATTCTGTAATTTGGAAAGTTAAAGCAAATTATATTTTTTTTAAATTAAGTATTCTAAAATTTATATTTAGTTTACTAGTCCTAGAAATTATATTTAAGTTCTATTTTATTTTCATTAATATCTTATAATATTGTTTCTAACTTTTTAACCCTATTAATTATATTTTTAAGGCTGTCCATGGATATAGTCTGAGCTCCATCAGATGTGGAATTATTTGGGTTTACATGACTTTCAATAATCAGCCCATCAGCCCCTGCTGCAATTGCAGCAAAACTCATAGTAGGAACAAGCTCTCTACGTCCTGTACCATGACTTGGATCTACAATAACAGGAATTCTATATTTTTGTTTTATTACTGCTACACTATTTAAATCTAAAGTATTTCTTGTGTAACCTTCAAAGGTTCTTATACCTCTTTCACATAATACTACATTCATATTTCCTTCACTCATAATGTATTCTGCAGCATACATCCACTCACTTATAGTAGCACTAAGTCCCCTTTTCAAAAGAACTGGCATATTAGTTTTTCCTACTTCTTTAAGAAGAGTATAATTATACATATTTCTAGAACCTATTTGTATCATATCCGTATATTTAATAGATTCCTCTATATCTCTTGCATCCATTACTTCTGTAACAACAGGTAGCTTCATTTCCTGCCCAACTTCCTTTAATATCTTTAAGCCCTCATATTGAAGGCCTTGAAAATCATAAGGAGAAGTTCTTGGCTTAAATGCACCACCTCTTAACATATGTACTCCCAAGCACTTAAGATTTTTGGCTATATCCATCATAATATCTAGATTTTCCACAGAGCAAGGTCCAGATATTATAATTTTTTCTTTTCCTCCAAAAGTTACATCTTGCACTTTCACTTTAATATTACTACCGCTATTTTTATCAACTAATAATTTTTCCATGTACCAATCACCTTACATATTCACAAGCATGTTCTTTAAAATCTCTGTGGAATTTTTTATAGCTATTGGTGCAAATTTTTCATACTCCATATGAGCACCATTATTTGCGTTATCTGATATAGACCTTATAACTACAAAAGGTATTTTATTTAAATGACATACTTGAGCAATACTTCCGCCTTCCATTTCACAAGCTAAAGCTTCAAATTTTTCATTTAACCATTGTATTTTTTTCGTATCAGAGATAAACTGATCCCCTGTTACTATTCTTCCTGTAAAGTTTTTATGATCTTTTATATTTTCACAAGCATATTCAGCCTTGTTCACAAGTTCACTATCACATTTAAAATCAAAAGTATCTAATCTTGGGACTTGACCAATACAGTCCCCAAAAGCAGATGTGTCCATATCATGCTGAACTAAATTATCAGCTATAACAACATCTCCAGGGTATGTTTCCTTACCAATGCCACCTGCTATACCCACATTTATAACCTTATCTACACAAAAATCGTCTATTAATATTTGAGTACAGATAGCCGCATTCACTTTACCTATTCCACTTCTAACTACTATTACCTGTTGATTATAAATTTTTCCTGAATTGAAAACCATGTTAGCCTTTACTTCTTTTCTATCCAGACTCATTTCCTTTAATAAAATTTCTAATTCTTCGTCCATTGCTCCAATTATACCTATTGTCATTTTTATTACCCCCTGCTTATACTTTCTTTTAAGGTTGCATTGATTTCTTCTGCATTAACCTCTACTTTTATCTTGCATTTGCCTATGGCTTCTACCATAACAAATCTTATTTTATCATTGTTTTTCTTATCATGATTAATAGCATACATAAATGAAGAATAATTGTCAACTTTATACGCTATAGGCAATTTTATTTTTTTTAATATGTTTTCTACTTTAACGTATACATCTTTAGATAACCCTAATTTCTTCTCAGATAATTTTATAGAAACTAACATTCCAAGACCTACCGCCTCTCCATGGGATATATTAAATCCAGATGACATTTCGATCCCATGGCCTATAGTGTGCCCAAAATTCAGTATATTTCTTAATCCTTTATCCTTGTAGTCTTCAACTATAACTTCTGATTTTATTTTCAAACATTCCTTTACTATATGGAATAATTTGTCATTCTCTCTTTCCATTATATATTTATGATTTTTATCTATAAAACTTAACAACTGTTCATCTTTAATTACTCCATATTTAACCACTTCCCCCATGCCATCTTTAAACTGATTATCACTTAAGGTTTTTAAAAATCCCGTACATACATACACAAATACAGG
Organism: uncultured Clostridium sp.; assembly: GCA_964554365.1. Classification (GTDB taxonomy): domain Bacteria; phylum Bacillota; class Clostridia; order Clostridiales; family Clostridiaceae; genus Clostridium_AM. The sequence goes on from CAZKOJ010000123.1 coordinate 4,215, forward strand.
ATTATGGAAATTCCCCACTAGATTTTTAATTCCTTTATAATTAAAGCCAACCTTCCCCCCCACACAACTATCTACTTGAGACAGAAGAGTTGTTGGCACATTTATAAATTTTATACCTCTCATATATGTAGATGCTGCAAATCCCACTAAATCCCCAATAACGCCTCCACCAAAAGCTATAACCGTACTGCTTCTATTTGCATCGTTCTTTAATAGAAAGTCATATAAAAGCTGTATAGTGCTTATATTTTTACTATCTTCGCCCTGAGGAATACATAAAACTTTGCACTTACATTCATATTCAATAGTATCTATTACACTTTTATAAAGTTCATATACTACGCTATCTGTAACAATGAAAATTTTATCTTTAATTTTTATTTTATTTTCTTCAAATAATGTATGAAATTTATTCATATTATTATCTATATATACTCTATAGTTTTTTATTTCACTACCAACAATTATTTCTTTCATTTAAAGCACCACCTCAATTATAATTTATTAAATTAGGAAATAAATTTTTACATATATTATACCATATATGCAAAATTTCTATTTAAATTTATACAAATTAAAAAAACACACTCAATTGAGTGTGCTTCTTTATCTAACAAAAAAATTTTTAATTTCCTCTAATTCACTTTCATTTTTAAAAATTTCTGATTGCGATTGTATATTATCACTTTTTTCTTCATTTATTATTCCCAAAGAATTCATTGATGATTGTGTTGGCAAAATTTCTATTTCTTTTTCTTTAATTTCTTCACTTCTTACATTTTCATTAGTTTCATATCCTATATTATAGTTTTTCACGAATTCTTTTTCCATATCATCAAACATTTCTAATTGAGATTCCATAAAACTTCTAAACTTAGTTCTGAATTTACAAAATTCCTGTTTCATTCTCTCAAATTCATCAGTAATTTGAATTACATCACTGTGTGCTTTATCAATTATTTTTTGTGCCGCTTCATTAGCATTTTTTATTATCAATTCGCTTTCTTTCTTTGCATTTTCTCTAGCTTGCTCAGAAGCATTTTGTGCTAAAAGCAACGTATTTTGTATAGTATTTTCCATTTTATTGTAATGATCTATTCTTTCTTGTATATTTGAAAGCTTTTCTTTTTGAGTAGAGTTCTCTTTATAAAGAACTTCATAATCTTCAGCTATTTTATCTAAAAACTCGTCTACTTCTTCTGAACTGTATCCTCTTAAAACTTTTTTAAATTCTTTTTCTGTTATCTCCATTGATGTTATTCTCATTGTGAACACCTCAAATCAAATAAATTTTTTTACAAGTATTTTTACTTTTCCACTTTTTGTACATCCTATTTCTTCTATAACTTTAAATTTTCCACATCCTCTTATGGTTATAATACAATCATAATTTAAAGTTTTATTTTTTCTGAAATCCTCAGAATAATCTACCAGCACCTTCCCCTGTCTGATTAATTCTTCGGCTTTGCTTCTTGATATATTACATAAAACACTAACTACACAATCAATTCTGAGAGAGGAAACATTCACAATCATTGTTTCAAAGTCATATGCTGGAAGCTCACAGTTGTCTATATCTAAAATAGTTACGGTGCAAGGTGATTTACCTACACTTGTTAAATTCATTTTAATGTAATCACCTATTTCCTCTTGCACAGCCATATAACATTCGTCATTTTTAAGTATTAAATCTCCGAATTTTTCTCTTTTAATACCTAATGACATAAGGGCTCCTAAATAATCCTTATGCTGAAGTTTATTAAATTTAGATTTTCCTTTAACTTTAACAAGACTTATAGGATAATACCATATGGAACTATATGAAAAAGCTATAAGTTTTCTCTCTGCATCTTCAAATATGCCATAAGAATGCACATCTATTTGAAAATCTTTGCTGATATTTTCTAATGTTTTCCATGTAGTTGGAGTATAAAACTCCCCTGTATATATGGTACTATTAGTCTTTTGAGCTAAAACTATTTTATCGTAAATACTAGAAGCTATACTATTATCTATGAAATTTATTTTATTTAAAAAATCTTTTTTATCCATAACTATAGTATAGTGAATATAATCTTTCTCAATAAGTCTAATATTAACAATGCTATTATAGGAGAAAAATCTATCATAAAACCAGGCATAAGCTTCTCTTGAATTTTTCTCCCTGGTATCATAAATGGATCTGTAAATACATGAATCAACTCTAAAAATGCATTGTTTTTTCCAGGCATAATCCAAGATAGTATTACATCCAATAATATAGCCCCTTCAAGAAATCTAAATAATAAGGCTAGTGCCACGCCTAAAGTACCACTTATCATTTTATCCTCCGAATATTATTTATTCCAGCCAAAAATACCTTTACTTGATAATTCATTTTTTAAATCATTGCTAACTTCTACCGTTGCTGGTGACAGTAAATAAACACCTCTTTCAACTTCCTCTAGATCCCCGCCTAAAGCATAGCTTGCGCCTCCCATAAAATCCAAAAGTCTCTGAGCTATCCGTGGCTCCAAACCAGTAGTGTTTATAACTACAATTTTCCTATTTTTTAATTCATCACAAATGTCTGCTGCCTCTTCATACGTAGTAGGTTTAACTATTTTAACCTTAGCCGCAATGGTAGTATGTATGCTTACAACCTTATTTTGTCTTTTTGAACTTGATATAATTGGCTCTACTTGATTTGTATCATTAACTGCCTTGTCATACTTCTTCTCTTCAGTTTCTTCTATGTCCTCTTCTAATTCATCTTCTAACCCTAAAAATCCCATCACTTTATTTATAACTTTGCCTGCCATTTAAGTTAACCTCCTTATTTATTATTATAATTTCTCTTTCCAAATACACCTTCACCTATTCTTATCATGTTTGAACCTGCTTCCATAGCCGTCTCATAATCTCCTGTCATTCCCATAGATAAAATGTCCATTCTAATATTTTTGAATTCTTTTTTCTTTAAATCCTCAAAGATATTTCTCATTTCATTAAAATAATTTCTACAACTTGACTCATCACCTTTTGGTATAATTGCCATAAGCCCTTTAACTTTCACATTATTAGAGATTTCACAAGCGCTCAATAACTCTTCCAATTTATCTAAAAAAACACCTGTTTTATTTTCCTCTCTACCTATGTTTATTTGAATTAAAGTTTCAGCTACTAAACCTTCCACAGCATAGTGCTTCTCTATTTCATTTAAAAGCCTTACACTATCTAATGAGTGAATAAGATGAACTTTTCCTACTATATATTTTACCTTATTTCTTTGAAGATGACCTATTAAATGCCATTTTATATCTTTAGGAAGCTTATCATACTTATCAATAAGCTCTTGGACTTTGTTTTCACCAAAATCCCTAATCCCAATATCGTATACTTTTTGTATTTCTTCAATAGGTTTTGTTTTAGAAACTGCTATTAAAGTAACATTTTCAGTTATAGTTTTTTCTATAGTTTTTATATTTTCTTCAATTGACAATTTTATCGTCTCCTTTTACTGCCTAATTGAAATTATGCAACTTATTTGTATCAATTAATATTATTCTTCATAAAACTTAAAAATCCTTCAAAAATTAATTATTTTTTAAATAAATTTAAAAAATTCTTGTGGTTTTATTGAATAAAAATGAATTATTGTTATTTTATTACATGTAATTTACTTCATAAAATCTTTTCTCAGCTCTCCAGTATACGCTGGGATTTTTATGTTATCAGATTTTTCTACATCTACTAGTATTTTTCTTGTCATTAAACTTTTTAAATAGTTTTCATTTGACATCATATAATTATACAAAACTTCCTTATTTCCAATAGCATAAACACTAAACGGTGCTGCTATTTTTACACCATTTACTCTTAAAAAAGGACCACTACAATATATTTCTGTTGAATCTACTACCCGTTGTCCATTTATACATATAGATTCTGCTCCTGCATTCCTCAAATCATTAAACACTTGTATCATATCAGTATTATGGATAAGCCTTAAGCCGTATTCCAATTCAAATGAATTTTTTATATCCTCATTACTAGCATCATTTAAACTTATTTTTATTCCTTGACCTTCTACAGCTACATTTCCTAATATAATTTTATTCTCATTTAATTCCTCATTTATACCATTAGTAACTTGAACTTCATTTTTTTCATTACTTTTATATTTTGAAAGTTTCAAATTATATTTTTCATGTTGTTGTATGAGCCCGATTATATCATTATACATTTTATTTTTATAGTTATAGGCATCCTGATATTGTTTTGCACTTAAAAAAATTCTATCTGTAGTTCTATTAAAACTAATATTCATGGATATTAATATACCTATAATTATTGATGCTATAAAAACAAAAATATTAGCTTCATTATTTTTCATCTATTTCACCCCATCAGCGAGCTCTTGCCTTCTCTATTAATAATCTCCTTATAACAGCAAAATTATCAAAAATTCTTCCACCAAATACTATTACTGCAGCAAGATATATAGGTACTCCCATTTTATCTCCTAAATATGCAAGTCCTGCTGCCAATACTGCATTTCCAAAAAAACCAGAAATAAATATATCAGGTTGGAATTTTTTTGATAAGCTTCCCTTTACTGCTCCAAATACTGAATCTAGACAAGCAAGTATTGCTACAGACATATATGGTGAAAACTGATCTGGAATGTTTACTTTCCAAACAACACCAACAATTATCCCTATTATAAGTCCAATAAAACCAATCACTTTATATCACACTCCCCTATATTATAATTTAACATAAAATTTGTCTCTAGATTAAATTTGTAATTAGAATTTTTGCATAAAGACTACTTCTCTAACACAGGCTTTGCATATTCAAATTTGTAAGGCTTATTATATTTCTTTATAGCAATGTCATCAGATTTTTCAAATTTTACATCACACAAGCCTTTAAAATCAGAAAAAACTTCTGGAAAACTCATAGCACTATATAACAAGTTTTTATCTCCTATGGCTTGAATTACAATTCTTCTAGAGGGTGATATTCTTTCATCATTTATTAAAATATAATTGCCTGCATTTCTTATGCCTGTCCTTGAAACTACTCTTATATCATTTATAGATATAGCTTCTGCTCCTGCAAATTTCAGTTCATTTACTAAATAAACTAAATGTTTATCTGTAATATGATCTTCCATATTGCTTCCAAAAAGTTTGCTATCTGGAGTAAGATAAATTGTTATGCCTGTTCCTTTTACATCTGTAGTCCCCGTGAATATTCTGCTATTTTCTAATTCTTTTAAAAGATTTTTTGTAGCATCACTTTTTCCAGCCACTGCATTTTCATAATTTTTAATCTGGTTTTGTAGTTCATTGGTTTTATCCTCTAACTCTTTTTTCTCTTTTTTATACTGCTCAATTTCAACAGTGACATCCGTACTATTTTTATTGTTTAAATTCAAAGTTTTATCCTGTTTCATAAGCATTTTAAATTGATATGCAAGCATAAATCCCAATATGCCACAGACTATAGCAACACTAATTTGAGCATTAACCTTACGCATGTACTTACATCCTCCTATTTTTGAATAAAGAATACAGGATTTCCATCAAAACTTACATCAATGTATCCTTTAGCCCCTTTTAATTCTTTTCTATTAAGTATGTTTAAAGCCTTATTAATTTTTTTATCAATATTATCAGCACTGCCTAGTTTAATGTAAACATCACCATAATATGCTTTTATATCTATAGAGTTACTTACATCTATAGATACAATACCAACTGCAATTTTACTGTTTAATATAACATCTGCTAGAGAAGTTAATGCATCTATTTTTCTTTTGTCATCATTTGCTAAACTCTTTCCGATTTCGCATTTAGCATAATCGAATCCATCCAATTTAACCAATTTCATATCTTTTATATCATCTCTTTTTTGAAGAACAATACCATTTTTATCTACTACGAAATACTTCTTATCAATAACATTATAAAATACAGCTTCTCTTTCCTTTACATTTATCTTCACTGAATCTGGAAGCTTTTTGTTTATTTCTACAGCATATATATACGGATTGCTTAAAATACTAGTTTTACTATTGTTAGTATTAACATAAAATATATTGTTACCTTTATATATTTTAGATAATTCAACAATTTTTTCAGATGAAATATTTTTATTTCCGGTTACTTGAATAGTTTTTATATTAAAATACGGAAGTTTGAAACACAATGTAACACATACTGATATAAGCAAAATAAATAGCATAAATATCTTTTTTACTCTTTTTTTCTTTCTTCTTCGTAAAATTAGTTCATTATCTGTTTTTTGGGGAGTTAAACTCATAGTATACCAACCTACCTCAATTATTTAAGATATATATATAATAACACTTCATTAAATTAATTTCATTAAATTATTTATTAAATTTTTATATCATTATATAAATTATTTATTAAATTTTTATATTATTAATTTTTTTTATATTATTACATAAATTATAGCATTGCTATTTGCAATGCTATAATTTATCAATATTCTTTTTGCCTAGATATATTTAGAAGTACACCCATGGCTATTAAATTAATTGCTAAGGATGAACCTCCATAGCTTATAAACGGAAGTGGTACACCTGTTACTGGCATGGAACCTGTAACAACTGCTATATTTATTATTGCCTGTACTGCAATTACAGATGTAATTCCTGTAGCAAGAAGAGTACCATAAGTATCTTTTGCCCTTACTGCTGTAACTATTCCCCTCCATATAAATATAACAAATAATATAACTATAAGTGTACATCCTATAAGTCCTAATTCTTCTCCAATTATAGAAAATATAAAATCATTATGTGGTTCGGGTATGTAATAGCATTTTTGTCTAGATCTCCCTAGTCCCATTCCCCATATCCCACCAGAACCTAGAGCCAAAAGTGATTGTATCAACTGATATCCTTTTCCTTTAGGGTCCTGCCAAGGATCCAAAAAACTAGTAAATCTAGCCATTCTGTATGGTTCAAATAATATACCCGCTATTCCACCTAAGGTTACTACACCTATTAGACCAATCATATGAGATATTTTAGCACCTGCTACATAAAGCACAATTAATGTAACTATCATTATTACTGCTGCTATACTTAAATTCTTTTCTGCAAGTACCATACCTGCATAAAAACCAGAAACCATTAGATATGGTATAACGCCATAGGCTAAGGTCTTTATTTTTTCCCCCTTGTTTTCTATACTTTTTGCCATATAAAAAACCACCATATATTTTGCCATTTCAGAAGGTTGGAACGATGCTGGACCAATTCGAATCCACCTTCTTGCTCCATTTGTATCCTTGAAAGCAAAAACTGCACATAAAAGTATAACAGCAATTATCATAAGGATTTTTGTGTATTTTTTTATCTTATGATAGTCAAACTTTATAGCTGCAAACATAAAAAGTGTTCCTATAACAGCTGCAACCCCCTGTTTTTTTAAAAAATACATACTGTCTTTTATGTCTGGATTAAAAAATGCACTGTAAGAACTAGCACTATAAACCATAATAACACCAATAGCTACTAAAAGCATTATAGTTGAAAATAATATAAAATCAATAGGCCCACTCTTATTACTGGGTTTATTCATCCCTATATCCTCCTACCTGATTACTCTTATCAGACTGGAAATTCTTATTTTACTTAGTTACAATGATAAAAAAGCAATTAAACATAGTACAACTGTAACAATACAAAATATAGAAACCACCTTGGTTTCATGCCAACCTGACAATTCAAAATGATGATGTATTGGACTCATTTTAAATATTCTTTTTCCTGTAAGTTTAAAAGATGCTACTTGAAGTATTACAGATAATGCCTCCATCAAATATATTCCACCTACTATTATAACCAATAATGGCAATTTTAATATCAATGCTACTGCTGCTACTGCTCCACCTAAAGCCAATGAACCTGTATCCCCCATAAAAACTTGTGCCGGGAAAGCATTATATCTTAAAAAGCCTAAAAGAGCACCAGCCACTACAGCACAAAATATAGCTAGAGTATAATGACCCATAGCAAAACTTACTAATGAGAAAAAGGTCATAACAAGTAGCGTAACAGATGTAGCTAATCCATCTAATCCATCTGTTAAATTCACAGCATTAGTAACCGCTGTAAAATAAAAAATTATATATGGTCCGGAAAACCATCCAAAGTTCACAGTTTTATGTGCAAATGGTATTATTATCGAAGTGCCTATATATGGATTTTTAGCTGCATAATAAGCGAAAACACCTGATACTAGTAAAAGTAATATCATTTTTTGATAAGCTCTAAGCCCTAAATTATTCTTATTTACAATTTTCAAACCATCATCTATAGCTCCTATTATTCCAAAAGCTACAAAAGCATATAATGCAATCATTGCTTCATCTCCTGGCTTCTTTATTATAAGAGCCATAGTTATAAATGAAGATAGTATAAATATTATTCCTCCCATAGTAGGTGTCCCTGCTTTTTTCTGATGACTTTTAGGTCCTTCTTCTCTTATACTTTGACCAAATTTAAATTTTTGAAGCAATGGAATCAAAATTGGCCCTTGTAAAATTGATATAAAAAATGCAACTAGTACTGAATAAATTAATCTATCCATCTTGCAAGCCCCCCTATAAGTTACTTTTCTTTAGTTCCTCTACTATGGTTTCAAATTTCATAGCTCTTGATGCTTTAACTAAAATAGTATCTCCTTGTTTTAAATATTCATCTAAAAGATATTTAACTGCTTCTTCATACTTCTTAAAAGCTTTATATTGTTTTTTCTCACCATTTACTATGAAATCATCACTATAAGTTAATCTGAACCCTTCTTCAAAAGCTTCATTAAACTCTCCAAATGTTATAAGAAAATCCACTCCATTTTCTGCCGCATATTTTCCTACTTCCCTATGAGAATTAAATGCTTCATGCCCAAGTTCACCCATAGTACCAAGTATAGCTACTCTCCTGTTTGAAGTTAAGTTCTCCAAAACTTTTATAGCTGCTTTCATAGAGTCTGGATTAGCATTATAACAATCATTTAGTATGCTAAACTTTTCACCTTTGATAATATCCATTCTCATAGCAGTAGTTTGGAGATTTTTCAATCCCTCTTTTATCTCTTTATAATCCATACCCATTATTTTTCCACAGCTTATAGCTAATAAAGAATTTAATACCGTATGTTTACCTGGTACTTCTACATGAAAATTCTCCTTAACCTCCACCTCATCTTCTTGTATATTAAATTCTACATAATGTTCTCCTAGCTTTATATTATATGCTTTAAAATTCACATTATTTTCTATACCTGTAGTATATATAGGGAATTCGTTATTTTTAATTGTTGACAATAAATCATTGTCTCCATTTAGAATCAAAATATTTTTTTCATTAAAAAAATGTGTAATTTCCATCTTAGCCTTTAATATATTATCTCTTGTGCCGAGATTGCCTATATGCGTTACCCCTACATTAGTAATTAATGCTATATCTGGTTTCGCTGCTTTAGCCATTCTATGAATTTCATTCAAGTTATTCATTCCCATTTCAAGTACTGCTGCATCATAGCTATTATCTAATTCAAATATCATTAAAGGAAGACCTATTTCATTATTAAAATTTCCTTGAGTTTTAAAAACATTATACTTATAACTTAAGGCTGCTGCCAACAAATCTTTTGTGGACGTCTTACCTGTAGACCCTGTTATACCTATTATTTTTATATTTAATTTACTTCTGTAAAACTCGGCTAAATCTAATAATGCTTTTGCTGTGTCTTCAACTTTTATTATAGTAGTCCATTTTTCTACTTCTTCTTCTTTATATTTAATTTGGTCTACAATACATATAG
>CAZKOJ010000124.1:0-13910 GCA_964554365.1 uncultured Clostridium sp.
CTTTTTAATTTCCAGCCACATATTAAGTGAAATTCAACAAATGGCAAACAAAATAGGAATAATTCATAAAGGAGAACTTTTAGAAGAAATAGCTTATGAAGAATTACAAAAAAGAAATAGACACTATATTAATGTTAAAGTTAATGATGATAAAAAAGCTTCCTTTATTTTAGAACAAAAATTAGATATAAAAGATTATGTTATATGGGAAAAGAATAACTTAAGAATTTATGAGAAACTTCAAGAGGCTTCAAATATAAATAAAACTTTGGTTTCAAATGGCCTATTTGTAGATGAAATATGTTTGAAGGCAGACAGTTTAGAAGATTACTTTTTAAGACTTACAGGAGGAAATTAAATGTTTAATGTAATATACTCGGAATTTTTAAAGCTTAAAAAATCATACTTATTCGCTACAGCATTAATTACTTCAGTTTTTTTACCTATTATTGCATTTATTGTATCACTTTCAAATGATTATAGTGGTATTTCAAGTGCTTTAAGATATACATTAATTAAAAATTATAGAGTAAATATAGAAGCAAATTGTTTTGAATTTTTATATACAGTTTTATTTTCTTTAATTGCTGGATATATCTTCTCTAGAGAATTTACTGATAAAACAGATAACGTAATATATACTTACCCAATTAGCAGAACAAAAATATTTATAGGCAAACTATTAACATTATATATAATAATCTCATTTATATATATCGTTCAATTTTTAGCCATGTATTTAAGTTTATGTATAGCCTGGAGAGAACTGCCTTCTAAATATTTTATTCTTACAGATATGAAGGTTAATGTATGTTCCATGCTTCTAGAATTTTTATTAATGCCTATACCTATATTAATTGGAAATATAAGCAAAAACATTGTTTTCCCAGTAATATATGGGATACTAGGAGCCATTTCCTGTATGGGTGTTATGGCTGCAGGTGTTATGTATTCAGCTATTTATATGCAGTTTTTTCCTTTAATGCTTCCCGTACTACCTATGTATTACTTTCATGTTGGAGATCCCATTGATTTTGTGTTAACTACTGCTAGTTGTGTACTTACATTTAGTATATTTATGTTTTTATCCATTTATCATTACAATAAGATGGATATCAAGTGATTATAGGAGGAACTTAAATGTTAAATATAATATATTCGGAATTTTTAAAGTTAAAAAGATCATACATTATATCTATATCATTAATTTGTGGGGTAATTGGAAGCATACTTATGATACTTGGAAATTTACTAGCAGGCATAGGTATGTCTTTTGAAAAATTTGCATGTAATATACAGCAGATGAACTTTTCAATATTAAATATAATCTTATTTTCTTTAATATCAGCTTATGTATTCTCTAGAGAATTTACAGATAAAACTGCCAGCATATTGTATACTTATCCAATTAGCAGAATGAAAATTTTTATATCAAAATTAATTACAATATATATGTTAATTTTTTCAGTTTATTTCATTCAATGTATATCTGTATGTTTAAGTTATTACATAGCAGATGGCATAATACCTTCATCTGCTCTTATAACGAATCATATAAAAGCTAATATTGTTTCTATGCTATTTCAATTTTTATTAATCCCTATTCCAATATTAATTGCAAATGTTACCAAAAACATTATGGTACCAACAGTATATGGGATATTAAGTTTCATCACATCATCCTTTATAGGAAGCAGTTCCACTTATGCCTCCTATATTTCTTTGATGGCGCCTCAAATTTCAGCTGAGTATTTTTATTTTCCTAAGTATATTAATTTTAATCATATTATAATTTCTAGTACCTTATGTTTTATTTTATTTATGCCTATTTGTATATATGAATTTAATAAGCAAAATATAGATTAATTTTTAATACTAACTTAAAAGGAGTTTAATAATGAATAAATTTATAAAGATTAGTTTTCCCTTTATTTTGATTTTTTCAATTCTATTTTCTACTGGCTGTGAATCGCAATACTTAGGTGGAGACAGAGATGCTAAGTGGAAAAAAGATTTAAGTTATCTAGAAGAAGCTCTTCCTAAAAAACATGCAAACTTATTTTTCAAAATTAGTAAGGATCAATTTCATAATGATATAAATAATTTAAAAAACTCTGTAGATAAATTAAATGATGATGAAATTGTAGCTGGAATTTATAAGATAATGGCGTCTATTGGTGATGCACACTCATCTGCATATAAAGAATTTTCTAAACGATATCCTATACAATTTTATTACTTTAAGGAAGGAATATATGTAATTAACACCACTAGTGAATATAAAGAAGCTCTTTACTCAAAACTTGTAAAAGTTAATGGAGTAGACATTGAAAAAGTTAAACAAGCCATTATTCCTCTAATTGTTGCTGAAAATGAAGGAATGATAAAAAAAGGTATACCTAAATATCTAGCGATGCCTGAAATTATTCATGGAATCAAAATTGCTAAAGACACAGAAAAAGCAACTTTTACCTTTGAAAATGATAAAGGTGAAACTTTTGATATTAACATAAAATCCGTAGACATAGATAAAAGTGATAAGCTAATTATAAACGAATCCTATGACATCTCCTATCCTTTATATATGCAAAAACCAAATTCAAACTACTGGTACAAATACTTGGATAAAGAAAAAACTTTATATTTTAAGTATAATAAATGTTTACCAGACAAGGATGAAAAGGCTCCAAAGATAGAAGATTTTATGGATAATATGTTAAAGTTTCTTGACAATCATCCTGTAGATAAATTTGTAATTGATATGAGAGATAACGGAGGCGGCTCTGACAAGTATATAACTCCTATTATAGATAAATTAAAAAGTAATAAACTAAATAATAAAAACAGTTTATTTGTTATAGTTGGAAGACGTACATTTTCTGCAGCTATGGTTGATGTTGTTCTTTTAAAGAAACAAACTAATGCAACCTTTGTTGGTGAATCTACTAGTGCTAAGCCTAATCATTATGGGTCCGTAAAAAACTTTGTACTTCCTAATTCAAAAATAGCAATAGGATATTCTACCCAACTTAATAAGTCTGATGGAGATAACTCGAAAGACACTTCTAGCACTTTTGTGCCAGATAAGACAATTGAAATATCTATAAAAGATTATGTAAATAAGGAAGATCCTGTTTTAGATTATATATTGGGACTTTAACAACTTAGTACCCTAGTGGTGTAAAACTTACCAATATTTACACCACTAGGGTACTTTTAATAGTGTTAGTTTCTTTAACCATGCAAAATCATTTACAAGTATTTTCCTCATAAAATTATAACTTGGCAAAAAATATAATTTCATTTTTGTTAAAATCTTGATTTTTGTTTGATATGCTTCTTTTGTAAACAAGAAAGGAGTGTTACTTATGCAAACAGATTATTTATTAGTAACTCAAAAATTAACGAAAATATTTAAAAAGGAATATGCAGTAGATGCTCTTTCTCTTTCAGTTCCGAAAAATCACATTTATGGATTGCTTGGTGCTAACGGGGCAGGAAAATCCACTACATTAAAAATGCTGACAGGACTATTAAAACCAACTTCAGGTGAAATTAATTTTGACGGCCATAAGTGGAGCCGTAATGATTTAGGAAATATTGGTGCCTTAATTGAGCAGCCCCCTATTTATGGCAATTTAACTGCATGGGAAAATCTAAAAGTTCATGCTACTCTTTTAGGATTACCAGATAACCGTATTTGCGAAGTATTAGAAATTGTAGATTTAATAAATACAGGGAAGAAAACAGCTGGTCATTTCTCCATGGGAATGAAGCAGCGTTTAGGAATTGCCACTGCAATTTTGAGTCATCCTAAATTGTTGATTTTAGATGAGCCCACTAATGGATTAGACCCCATTGGTATTCAGGATTTACGCAGATTAATAAAATCTTTTCCAGAGCAAGGAATGACTGTGATTTTATCCAGTCACATTTTGTCCGAAGTGGAACAAATTACAGATTATATTGGGATTATGAGCCATGGTATCTTAGGTTATCAGGGATATATTCATGAAGGTGAAGATTTGGAAACTTTGTTTATGAATGTTGCAGCGGAAAATAGTAAAAAAAGGAGACTGAACAGATGAAAAAATATTTAGTTGCAGAAGCGCTAAAAACCAAAAGAACTATACTTCGTAAGTTATTAATTTTTGTACCAATATTATGTGTCTTCATTGCCTATATTTTTAATTCTTTGGGTGACTGCCTAAACACCACTGCTTTTACTGCCCTTAATTATTGGTCATTGTTATGGATGCCAGCTTTAATTGTTTTACTTACATGTAAGTTTCATCAACTTGAACAAAACGGCACAGGGTACAAGACAATTTTTTCTTTTCCAATTGATTTAACAAAAAGTTGGGTATCTAAAATTATACTTTTATCATTATTCACGTTAGTATCTTCTGCTTTTTTAGGTATACTTCTTATTATATTGAACTTTACTCTTATTAAGACACCAACAAATGTTGTTCCATTTTATAATTGCTTTATAGCCATTATCATAAGTTGGCTAGTATCACTTTGGCAGATTCCTTTATGCTTATGGTTAAGTAAAAAAATAAACTTTTTTGTTTTAATGCTACTAAGTTGTGTCACTAATATGGAACTTGGTGCAGGGCATGCTCCTTCCTCTTTGTGGTGGATGAATCCATGGACTTGGCCTTTGCGATTACAATGTCCAGTAATACACTTGCATCCAAATGCGTTTCCATTAGAAGCAAACAGTGCTTTATTAAATCAATCTGTTATTCCAATTGGTATAGGATTAAGTATTTTTCTATTTTTAATTCTGCTTTTTCTCACCAGCGTTTCATTTAAAAGAAGCGAGGTACATTAATATGAGAGTATTTTATCATAGTTATAAAGCAGAATTTTTTAAAAACAAGCATAGTGTTTTTCTTTGGATGCATATTGTAAGTCCTTTTCTTTTAGTTGCCCTCGTCACTTTTAGTCGAATCGGCAAGTTAAATAGTTTAGGTCTGTTTGATAATTTTTTTAAAATAATTGGTTTTGCTTTTCCACTACTAAGCGCAGTACTTTGTGGATTAATTGCAGATCAGGAAAAACAGGCTGGACAGTATCAAATGATGCTTAGTAAACTGCCTCGTAAAACAATCACTTTTATAAGTCAATTGTGCATGTTACTTACAATGTGTTTAGCGGCTATATTTTTAGCTATCCTGGAATGTCTAATATCAATGAAATGGTTATTACATGTAAATAGCATCAATTATCTTTTATTTTTTAAAACAGGAGTGTTGATATTTTTAAGCGTTATTTTCCTTTATAGTTTATATTTAACTTTAGCTTATCGTTTCAATACAGGTGTTTGTAATATACTTGGATTTTCTGGAGTTATCATTGCAGCTTTAGCTTCTACAGGACAGGGAGATAGTATTTGGATGTTCCTACCCTGGGTCTGGCCTATGCGATTTATAAACTTTATGACTGCATTTGAATTTAAGGCTGGAGGGCAGCAAATACCAATGCAGTATCTTTCTTATACCCAGGGTAGGATGAATATAGGACTAATGTGTATGGGAGTAATGACAATTTCCTGTGTTGTTCTTTGTATCTTTTCACTTTACTTTTGGGAGGGTAGACAAAAATAATCAAGAACGAGTAAAATGAGTTTATACCATTTATTATTTGGATATGAGATTTACAATATTTCAAGGCAAGAACGCACTACATTAAATACATGTAGTTAATGTATAAAGTAAGTCAGTGTAAGAGTTTTAAGACTCTTATCACTAGATATATTAAGGACGTGAAAATATGGCAAAGATTTTAGCTGTTGATGATGATAATCGAATTTTAAAATTGATAAAAAATGCTTTAGAAATTAACCATCATGAAGTAGTTACATTGCAGAATGCAGAAGATACCCCTGTACAAGATTTTTGTGGATATGATTTAATTTTGCTGGATGTAATGATGCCGGGAATAGACGGATTTAAACTTTGTCAAAAAATACGCCATACAGTAGATTCTCCAATTATTTTCTTAACAGCAAAAACAGAAGAATCAGCAATTGTTAGAGGGTTAATGCTTGGAGGTGACGATTATATAAAAAAGCCTTTCGGAGTAATGGAACTCAATGCTCGTGTTCAGGCATACCTGCGGCGGGAAAGCCGTGGAAAATCCACAAAAAAGTTAGTGTACGGCAATATTACAATTGACTTTGATAAAAAAGAGATCAGCGTTTGTAACAACCTTATTGCTTTTACCAAAAACGAATACAACATTTGTGAGTTTTTAGCATTGAACAGAGGCAAAGTATTTACCAAACAAGGAATTTTTGAAGCAATTTATGACTTTGACAGTGATACTCAATTTTCAGTGATTACTGAATATATCCGATTAATCCGCAATAAATTCAAAGAATATGATTGTTTCCCTATCGAAACGGTTTGGGGGGTGGGATACAGTTGGAAATAAAAAAAACATCCCTGCAAGTATATATTATTAAATTTGTTTTTAAAATAGGACTTTCTTCTATAATACTTTTATTTGTTAGTTTGCTTATTTTCAATTATATGTACAATTGTGGCATTATCTTGCCAGCTAACTATTCTGAACAATTGATTGTCCAATTTGCAAATCCAACACTTAAAAGATTAATACCTTATCCTGAAATAACCCTTGGTGGACTTTTTATTATTATTTTATTAATTACCTTATATCTTCTTTCTTTGCAGTTTTCAAATAAAATAAAAAAAGAATTAAACAAATTTAGTTTGATCACTGAAAAGATTCAGCAGCAAGATCTGGATTTTCAGGTGCAGCATGCATCTTTTATAGAGCATGAAAAGGTTATGGAGTCCTTAGACAGTTTGCGGCACAGCCTTAAAAAATCCTTAACTCACCAATTTGAGCAAGAAAAAAACAAACGGGAACAAATTAGTGCATTGGCCCATGACATTAAGATACCTATTACCATTATTAAAGGAAATGCAGAACTTTTAAATCTTACACAAAAAGATGAGAACGCATTAGACTACACAAATGAAATTATAGAAGCAACAAGTGAAATCGAAGAATACACTCAGCTTTTGATTGATGCTTCTCAAAATGATCAAACTTTCACTATCCATAAAGAAAGAAACAATATAAATGAATTTTTAAATATAATTCAAAAGGATACACTTGCTTCTATAGGAAATCGCCATATTCATTTTGAACTGGATAATCATATGCCAAAAGAAATAATATGGAGCATTGATTGTTCCTCAATGAAACGGGCATTTATGAATATTATTATAAACGCACTTGAACATACTCCAGATGAAACATCATTAAATTTGGAGGTTTCTTTGAAAGATAATTTAGCTTCTTTTATTATTACTGACTCTGGGAAAGGATTTTCTTCTGAAGCATTAAAAAAAGCTACAGAAATATTCTATACTGATGATGAAAGCCGAAGTCAAACAGGGCATTACGGTATTGGCTTAGCTTTTGCAGATAAGGTAATTCAAGTTCATAATGGTACGCTTCGTATACAGAATGATATACATACAGGCGGTGGACAAATTGTAATTTTATTGCCTGTAGAGCTGCATGATTAATATTGCTTTTTTATTTCAAGTACAAAAATCCTATATTGAAGAATATTTTAGCACTGCCAGTGGTAGATGACTACTTCTTCTACCACTGAATTACTGTTTAATTTTATTCGCCTTTCATTTCTTTTTCTACACTAAGCATAAGTGAAGCATTGTATTTCTCAATATCACTTAAATCATTGTCACTAAAATTATTATTGGGTTTATACCATGATTTAGAATTGAAGTAATTTATGTACATTGGAACTGTAAAAATATAGCCATGACGTGCAAATATTTCATTTCTTGCTATCTGCATCAAATAGACATTAAAATTTTTAATATCTTCATATTGCAATTTTCTTTCACTACTATAAGGAATAATGTATTCATTTTTATTACTATTGCTATTGCTAAAAGTATTTTTTTGAATTTTAGGTTTATACGTAGTAACAAGCGTATGTTTACTGTTATTATAATTTTCAATATTTGCTATTGTCTGAGAACTATTTAAAAACTTCTTAATATCTTTAGATGATACAGCAAAATTTAAATTTTCAGCATTACGTACTTTAAAAGTAGGCATACCAATTACTTCTCCTTCACTATTAAAAAGTGCTCCACCTGAACTTCCTGGTGAAACAGCTGCAGAAATTTGTATATATTTCATATTCTTTATATTTCTTATTCCTGATACAATACCTTCTGACACTGTGTTTATTATTCCTTGTGGACTTCCTATAGCAACAATTTTTTCTCCTTCAGAAATTTTATCATCATCTCCTAAAGACACATAACTGTATTTTTTTTGATTTTTTAATTTTAGGAGTGAAATATCTGCATCTGCATCAAAAGCTATTAAATCCATGTCTATTTTTTCCCCTGCGCCACCATCTTTATTTTGAAAAACAGCAGTAAAATTATTAGAGTTATCAATAACATGATGATTTGTAATCACATAACCTGAGTTATTAATTATAAACCCTGAACCTATAGCTTCATCTGTATTAATCAAAATAACAGCATCTTTATTTTTAGCTATGTCCTTAGTGGTTTTACCACCATTTCCATTTGCATTTGCTTCATTATAAAAATATATTGTATTTTGTTCAGGTTTTACTTCATTTGTAATTTTCACTTGAGGTGCTTCAGTATTTTTATTATATTTTTCAGCAATCCCTGTTCCTATGCCAATACTAAAAAAAGTAAGAGATATAGTAAGTATTATCATTAATTTAACATCAATTAAACCCCTACCCTTTCCATGTCTTAAAATTAAAACAATAAAAAATATTATTATTCCTACTATTCCCAAAATGTAAGAGTACATAAAATAATCTAACATTTAAATCCCCCCATAAATTTAAATTTCTATCACATAAATTACATGAAAATTATTAAAAAGTGTTGAAAAGTAACAATCGCCACATGAACACTAGTTTCTATGGTATACTAAACTATAATTCAAATATACCTAAAATCAGTATTATCATGTGGCAATTTTTTAACCAAATTCAAAATGTTGTAAATAAACATACTTACTATATTGGCAATATTATATTTTGGGAAAGAATTCAAATTTAAGACTATGCTCTAAATTCTTAAGTCTAAAATGCACTGTCATAGTAAATATTGCAATTTGATAGTATATCTTTTAATGCTTCTTTATCAGCATCACTTATTTGATTGTTATTTAACCAAAGAGTTTGTAAATTATTTAACCCTTTAAGTGGACTTATATCACTTATTTTATTATTAGATAAATTAAGAGCTTTTAAATTATTCAATCCTTGTATTGGACTTATATCACTGATTTGATTATTGTTTAAATTAAGTGTTTGTAAATTACTTAAACCCCTTAATTTACTTATGTCACTGCTTTGATTATAGCTTAAATTAAGTGTTTGCAAATTAGTTAAACCACTTAGTACACTTATGTCACTGATTTGATTATGGCTTAAATCAAATGTTTGCAAATTGGTTAAGTTTTCTATTCCACTAATATCTTTTATACCTTTATCTGAAGCATTTAAAGATATAACATTTTTAACATCTGTTATATAAATATCTCCTGTTAACTTATTTATTTTGGTTCTCACTGCTTGTTCTAAATTTTCATCTTTAAAAATCACTTTATCTTTTGGAATAGTAGAATCTGATATTTTAAAATCTTTATCTGTAAGATTATCATAATATCCTTTTACTGGACTATAATCCGAAATGTGATTTTGAGCTAAATAAAGAATTTTTAAATTAGTTAACCATTCCAATGTGCTTATATTACTAATTCTATTATTCTTTAAAGACAGCTGTTGCAAATTAGTTAGCCATTCCAATGGACTTATATCACTAATTCTATTATTATCTAAAGAAAGCTGTTGTAAATTAGTTAATTCTTGTAATGCATTTATATCACTTATTTGATTTTCGCTTAACAAAAGTGTTTGTAACTTAGTCAAACCTTTTAATTCATTTATATCGCTTATTTGATTCTGATCTAAATCAAGAAGTCGCAAATTAGTTAAATTTTCTATTCCACTAATATCTTGTATTCCATCAGCATAAGCCTGCAAAGATAAAATTTTTTCAACATCACTTTTGTAAATATCTCCTGCTTGCTTGTTTATTTCAGCTCTTACTGCTTTCTCTAAATTTTTATCCTTAAAAGTTACTACAGTATCAGTAACATCTAATAAATCAAAATCTTTAATCCTAAGATTATTGTAATATCCTTTTACTGGGCTATAATCTAAAATTTGATTTTGAGCTAAATAAAGAAAATATAAATTAGTTAACCCTTTCAATGTACTTATATTACTAATTCTATTATTCTTTAAAGAAAGCTGTTGTAAATTAGTTAATCCTTGTAATCCACTTATATCACTTATTTGATTTTGAGATAAATCAAGATCTCGTAAGTTACTTAATCCTTGTAATCCACTTGTATCGCTTATTTGATTATTATGTAAAGTAAGATAATATAAATTACTCAAACCTTTTAATTCACTTATATCACTTATTTTATTTTGAGATAACTTAAGATCTCGCAAGTTACTTAACCCTTGTAATGCACTTGTATGGCTTATTTGATTTTGATCTAAATTAAGAATTTGTAAACTAGTTAAATTTTCTATTCCACTAATATCATTTATACCATTATTTGAAGCATCTAAATATGTAATATTTTCAATATCACTTTTATAAATATCTCCTGTAGGTTTATTTATTTTATTCCTTACTGCTTGTTCTAAATTTTTATTTTTAAAAGTAACTACATAACTACTTTTAATATTGAAATGTACTTTATATTCATTTTTTAATGACTTACCTGATTTTGAATGTGCATTAGTTCCAACGTTCAATATATAATTTTGGCCTGGTATGTAACCACCCTGTGGAGCTGTTACCATAACTGTTTTGGTATCTTGTCCTAACTTAATTTCTACACTTACTGTACCACCCTTACTATCCGTTACAGTGATGCCTTTTTTAGTCAAATCATCAAATCCAACCTCACCAGTAAATTTAACAGTCCAAGTTTTATTAGTTTCTACTGTTTGATTATCAGTAAACTTTGCTGCTTTAACAATATTTGTTGTAAATAAACTTATAAATATAATACCAGCTATAACTAATAACTTAACTTTTTTAATCATATATTTTGTCCTCCTAAAATAAATTCTCTCTTAGGCTTAAGCAAAGGCTATTTCATATTTTAACATCTGAATTTTGCTACTTACACATTTTATATCTTATCTTGGTAAGATTCATAGCTATTTCTTCTGCTGGAAGCTTGTTTACCTCACATATATTTTTAATATACTCTACATCAATAGCATCAATTCCTTTTACTGCGCCACAAATTCCACAAGACATAGCCCCTATGGTATCAGTATCTCCCCCAAGATTTGCACTTAGCTTTGCACATTTAACAGGGTCTCCATTAGACATGTAAACTAAAGCAAATGCTGCCGGTACAGATTCCGTGGTTGCCATTCCAGCACCTATAATATCATATAACTCTTGTAAAATTGATTCTTCACTTTCTCCATTTTTAACTATTTTAATCCCAAGATCTATCCTCTTAGCAATAGACGCTCCTGGAAGTTCATTCCCCTTTTCTAATCCCTTAAGACATGCTATCTTTGAAATCTCAATTAGCTCTTCTATATCTTCTTTACCATCTATTCCGGCAGATACAGCTGCAGCAACAGCTGCAGAACCTGATATTGCTGTATTGGTATTATGAGTTGGAAGGCAAGCGAGCCTAACATTTTCAACTAAGCTATCCATGCTTTTCCAATCACTTACGATCCCTACAGGTACTATTCTCATTGCCCCTCCATTGGTGTCTCCAAACTTTCCTGCTTCCTCAAGAGAAGTTCCTTGGCTTATTAGTTCAAAAGCTTTCCTTGTGCTTGGACCTATTATATTCTTATTAGTCATTTTATCCTCTTTTGACCAATCAATTATACGTTTAATAATCTCTTCTGGGATAATTTTTCCTTTATTTTCAATTATAGCTTTAGCTACGATAAAAGTTTGCTGAGTATCATCGGTAACTTCATATTTTCCAAAACCACCAGTTATAAAATTTTCATTGGGTGAAGGTAAAAAACCATCTACTCCCCCAAAGATCATTTTTGATTTATTT
The DNA here is from genome assembly GCA_964554365.1 of uncultured Clostridium sp. Lineage (GTDB taxonomy): Bacteria > Bacillota > Clostridia > Clostridiales > Clostridiaceae > Clostridium_AM. The sequence continues at coordinate 12,202 of CAZKOJ010000124.1, forward strand.
CTTGTGAAAAATTCACATGGCATTCCCATGGCATCTCCTAAAGCAACCCCCATCAGTGTCCCATAAACTTTATTAAATAAATTTTGTATATCTTTCATCACCATCACTCCTGTAAAAATTATAAGATATATATAATTATTGTTTTTTTATTATATTTAAAATTTCTTCAACCCTATCTTCAGAAGGTCCACTTCTTGCACCTATTTTCATACATGTTATTCCGGCACAGATAGATGCAAATTCCATTGCTTTTTTCAGATGCATATTTTTTACATAGTATGCAAACATAAAAGAGCCTATATATGAATCTCCAGCCCCTGTTGTATCCTTAGCATCTATTTTATATACAGGTATTTTAACAATCTTATCTCCTGTAAAAGCAATGGAACCTTCAGAACCTAATGTAAGTAAAATAATTCCAGGGAAATAATTTCTTATTTCTTTCAATCCTTCTTCAAGATTGTTCGCCCCTGTCAGCTGATAAAATGCTTCTCTACATGGTGCAAAAACATCAACATATTTTAACTCTTCTATAATTTCATCCTTGCTTATCCCAAAATTACTCATGGTAGGTAATCCCACCTGGAGATTAAAAACAGTATTCATTCTCCTTTTTTTAGCTTCTTCTAAAGCATAAATTGCCGGATCTTTTGGTAGTAAGTCAGTATAGAAAACTTTGGCTGAAGAAATATAGTCCATGTTTACATTGTCCTTATCTAAAGCAAGAAAGCTATCTCCCATATTTAACAATATGAATTTTTTTCCACATTCACCTACCACAATTTGAGTATGAAGGGATGTACTATCTTTCTTAAGCACCATAGAGGATATATCTACATCATCTCGTACAAGTCCTTCCTTAATTTTTATTCCTATATCATCATCACCAAGCTGAGCTATAAAACCACAGCTTGCCCCAAGTTTTGAAGCTTGAGCAATTGCATTTGAACCACTCCCTCCATCAAGCTCAGTTTTGTTTTTTATAATAGAAAATCCGTCCTCTGCTGGAAGCTTGTCTACTTCAAGAATAACATCCATAGCAATTGTTCCTAATCCTACAATATCCAATTTATTTTCCTCCTTATTTCCATAATACCAACCATTCCTATTAATTGTATTATATCCTAAATCCCTCCTCATTTTCACTATATTTTTAAAATATTGTACTTCAATTATTTAAGCATTACTGTAATCCTTGAATCATAGTCTATTATATTGTCTAAGTTAGGAGCTATAAGTTTATAATTCTTATCATTTTTTAAACCACTGTATTCTTCTGTAAATTCATATTTATCAGTATCTATTTTTTTAATAGTAGTATTTAAACTACGGATATCTGCTTTTAGATTGTCACCCTCTAAAATAATATTTTGATGGTTTGGCAATTTACCATACAGAACTAGTATTATAGTTTTTGTATAATATGCTGCAGCTATCATTAATTTAATTTTATTTATGATAAACCTCAAACGGTTACTATTAACAATAGCAATAAAAGGCCTACAAAAATTAATAATTTTTGCAGGCCTTTTTCATAATTTTCTATTGTTCCATTTTTTACAATTTAAATACATCCCATGTTAAGGTTCAACAATGATAAATATATTACCTTATTGTCTTAAACAGGGATTTAAATACATCTCATGTTAAGGTTCAACCACTGTAAAATAGCCATTCTCTATTTTCATTATAACCCTTAAACCATTGAA
>CAZKOJ010000125.1:0-13898 GCA_964554365.1 uncultured Clostridium sp.
TATGAAAAAGGCTTGCAATTTTTGCAGGCCTTTTTCAACTATAGTTTAAAGTGATAGATGGGTTGAAAAATATACGACATAATTATTGAAATTGAAAGTACTAACAATGTTCTTTGAAAATTGAATAATGCGGTGTTAAAAAGTAAAATTATTTTACATTTATTACAAAAACTATAATCAGCTATCATGTAAATATGATATAATTACTGACTTTTATTTAAACAATAGTGAAGAAACAGATATTTTATAATCTTTTCTATCTCAAAATGAACACTTATTATTCTCTTATTATGAGGATTGGTTTGATTTTAGCAAAGAAGATATAAGTGATAGTAGCCTCAATAAAGAATAAATAAACACAATGAAGTAGGAGCTATGTATTCCGTAGAACTTGATTTTTTAGAAAAAAAGGTCTATAATTGCTGATAAAATGTTTTTGGGGGGTAAATGAAATGGCATATTATTACAATGAACCATCACATACTTTTAGTGAATACTTATTAGTTCCAGGATATTCTTCAACAAAATGTATACCAGCTAATGTATCTTTAAAAACACCTATTACTAAATTTAAAAAAGGTGAAGAACCAGAACTTTCTATGAATATTCCACTTATTTCTGCTATAATGCAATCTGTTTCTGACGATAAAATGGCAGTTGCTCTTGCAAAAGAAGGCGGTATTTCTTTTATTTACGGTTCTCAGACTATTGAACAGCAGGCAGAAATGGTGAGAAGAGTAAAGAGACATAAGGCTGGCTTTGTTTGCAGCGATTCTAATATAAGACCAGATCAGACTTTGGCAGATATTCTTGATTTAAAAGAAAAAACAGGGCATGCTACTGTTGCTGTTACTAACGATGGTACACCTAATGGTAAATTAATGGGGATAGTAACAAGTAGAGATTACCGTGTCAGTCGTTTAGATAAAAGTACAAAGGTCAGCGAATTTATGACTCCTATTGAAAAGATTATTTATGGCAAAGAGGGAATAACATTAAAAGAAGCTAATAATATGATTTGGGATCATAAACTTAATACTTTGCCAATTCTTAATAATAGCCAAAGACTTGTTGGTTTTGTATTCAGAAAAGACTATGATTCTCACAAGGAAAATCCTCTTGAATTATTAGATTCTTCTAAGAGATATGTTGTTGGTGCTGGTATTAATACAAAAGATTATGCTGAGCGTGTTCCTGTATTATTTGAGGCAGGTGCAGATGTTTTATGTATAGACTCTTCTGAGGGTTTCTCAGAATGGCAGAAGCTTACTATTGACTTTATTCGTGAAAAATATGGTGACAGCGTAAAAGTTGGTGCAGGTAATATAGTAGATAGAGAAGGTTTCAGATTTCTTGCTGAAGCAGGTGCGGATTTTATTAAAATAGGTGTCGGAGGAGGCTCTATCTGTATAACTCGTGAAACAAAAGGTATTGGACGAGGACAGGCTACAGCTGTTATTGAAGTTGCTAAGGCAAGAGATGAATATTTTGAGGAAACAGGTATTTACATACCTATTTGCTCCGATGGGGGTATAGTTCACGACTATCATATTACATTAGCATTAGCTATGGGATGTGATTTTTGTATGTTAGGAAGATATTTCTCTCGTTTCGATGAAAGTCCTACAAATAAGGTTATTATAAACGGTAGCTATATGAAAGAATACTGGGGTGAAGGTTCTTCAAGAGCAAGAAATTGGCAGAGATATGATTTAGGTGGTGCTTCTAAGCTTTCTTTTGAAGAAGGTGTTGATTCATATGTACCTTATGCAGGAAGTCTTCATGACAATTTAAGCATTACCTTAAGCAAGATTCGTTCAACTATGTGCAATTGTGGTGCTTTAAGTATTCCAGAATTACAAGAAAAAGCTAAGCTTACATTAGTTTCTTCTGTAAGTATTGTTGAAGGTGGAGCACATGATGTTGTATTAAGGGATAAAAATATAACTCCTGTTAAATAAGAAATATCTAAGATAATGTGGGTATGGAAAAATTAAAAACGGTAATCAACTACTTAACCATTGTAAAAATTTATATCCAAGTTTAGAATTATGTGTTTATACAGATCTTGCTACTATTACACCACAGCTTCTATGATAACTCAGATGGCTCAAATATATAAGAAAGATGCAGGGTATGCTAGTGCAATTAATGTAATTACAACTATTACCTGCATTATTACCATGCCAGTAATGGTTTGGTTGTATTTAGGGGTAGTTACCAAGATGTAGAAAATTTGGTTATAAGTTACGTCAGAATCGTAAAATGTGATGACGTAACTATACAATTAAACATATTTAGGATTAGTTTTATTTAAAGTAAGCCTTGAATTAAAAATTAAGGCTTACTCTTTTATTTGACGTAGGAACAATTAGGGTATTTTCACCATACAAGTAGCAAATCACTTCAATCAATATTAAAGCTTTCTCTCACTAATTGCATAAACAACGACATTGCAGGACTAATCCATTTGTTCTTATGATAAGCGTATATTGCTGTGATTTTGGTATCAGAGCATCCTAACTCAAGTTCTTTTAACTTACCATTTTCCAGTTCTTCTTCTACTGTAAAACGAGGCAAGAAAGAAATTCCTAAATTACTTGCAACACATCTTTTTATTGCTTCAATGCTCCAAAGTTCAATTGTGTTATTTAAGAATATCTTGTTACCACAAAAATAATTTTCAAGTATTTTTCGATAAATAGATTCAGGCTCATTAATAATAAGACTTGTATTTATTTCTTGATTTGGTTTACAAAAATCAAATTTATCTTGCTCTAATAAAGGTGAACATATTAAAGCTAAAGCGAAATCAGATAGTTTAATAGTAATCAAACTATCATTTTCACTCCCCACATCGTACATTAAACCAAGGTCTACCTCGCCCTTTGATAAGAGATTTTTTATGGCAAGGCAATTGAGTGAAATGATAGAAATTTTTACATTAGGAGCTTTTTCTTTAAATAAGCTTAACACATTTTGTAATTTATAAGACATCAATGATTCTGCAACTGCAATTTTCAATTCTCCTGTAATCTTATCACCAGATTTACCAATACTCTCAATTTTTTTTACTGTATCAAGTAATTCATTGGCATAGGGTATCAACTCTTTTCCTAATGTGGTTAGTACCATGTTACGACCAATTTTTTCAAATAACTTGATTGAGAGTTCCTGCTCTAGCTGCTGAATTTGAGATGTAACAGTAGACTGAGTATATCCCAGTTTCATTGCAGCATTGGAAAAATTACCTTCTTCTATAATACTTTTAAATGTTTTAAAGTGTCTAATATCCATTTATTTCACTCCAATCTCTATATTATATATAATATATTTGTAAAATCGAATTGTCAATTCGAATATATCAATTTTACAAATACATAATTTCTTGATAGTATAAATTAACGAAGGGGGGTGTAAAGGAAATGAACTCATTAGCAGAACAAATAAAAAGTGTAGCACTTAATATGAGCTACGAAAAGTGCGGTATTATTAAAATATCTGATATGTCCGGTTATGAGGAAAAACTTAATGAAAGAATTGAGCGTATTCCGGAAGTTAAGCCATATTATGAAGGATTTTATCCTTTTGCCCATTTGCAAGATACATATCCTTGGGCAAAATCAATTATTATCTGTGTAAGACAATACGGGAAATATCATATTCCTGATCACTTAAAAGGATTTATTGCTAAATATTATTTAGTAGATAGTAGAAGGGATGAAAACTCTGAAGATTATCAAGATAGTTTGAAATTTGAAGCCTATATGCAAAAAATGGGGCTTAAAACAGCCACTGAAAGGAAATTTGGTATTACTGCATTACGCTGGGCGGCGTTGAAAGCTGGACTTGGATTAGTACGTAAAAATAATTTCTTTTATACAGAATCCGGTTCATGGGTGCATTTAGAGGCATGGCTTATAGACAAAGAGTTGGAATCTCTTGAAATACCAACATTGAAGGAATGCCCCAAGCAATGTAATCTGTGTATCAAATCCTGTCCAACATCTTCTTTATCAGAACCGTATACTATGAACCGATCATCATGTATCTCTTGTCTTACCACATGGGAGGGTTGGGATTTGCCGAATGAAAAATTTAATAATCAGATGGGTAGTTGGGTATTTGGATGCGATGTTTGTCAAGATGTTTGTCCTATGAACAAAGGAGCTTGGAATGCTACAGACGAATTCCCTGGTTTATCTGAATTAAGCCAACATATATCGCTAGAAAAAATTCTAAAAATGGACTATACATTTTTAGAGAAGGTAATGCAACCTAAGTTTTGGTATATACAAAAAACTGATGTTTGGAAATGGAAAACTAATGCCATTAACGCAATGGTAAATGATTATAATGAACAGTATAAAGAATATATCTTGTATGCTTGTAACGACAGTAATGCAAACGTAAGAGAAATGGCGGAGTGGGCAATTCAAAAGCTGAATCTGCTATAAGTACTTTACTTTCTATTATATATTTTTTAGGAGAAAGAATTTTATGAACAATTTAGTAGCATTTTTGACCTATACACTTTTAACTGCATTTACACCAGGTCCAAATAATATTTTAGCAATGTCAAATACCAGTAAGTATGGATTGAAAAAAAGTATAGGATTAATCCAAGGAATCTTTTTTGGATTCCTTTCGGTAATGATATTGTGCAGTCTTTTTAGTGTAATGCTTGTTAATGTTATTCCAACAATTAAACCTGCTATGACCTATATGGGGGTGGCATATATTTTGTGGCTTGCATGGCATATTGTAAAAAGTAAACCGCAAGAGAATGCTGAAAATGTAGAAAAAGCAGACAGTTTTATGACAGGTTTTTTTCTACAATTTGTTAATATAAAAATTATATTATACGGTATAACAGCAATTTCTACCTTTATTACACCTTACTACAGTTCTCCTTTTTCAATTGGAGGCTTTACATTGATAATCACAGCATTCGGATGTGCTGGAACATTTACTTGGGCTATTTTTGGTGCAGTATTTCAGAGAGTTTTTAAAAAGTACAGCAGTTGTATTAATATTATAATGGCATTGCTGTTAGTGTATTGTGCAATAACCTTAATTATTTAAGAACCTAAAAGCAAAATATTATATTATTATAACTCAAATACATAGGTTTAAAAGGTAAAGTTTGAGGATTTATATAAGGAAGCTTTGGACAAATTTATCTGCTGCACTAATAAAATATTCATTTAGGGTCATGTAGCTGATAAACTTGTCTAAAGCAAATAATTTTATTTGGACGTTAAATTTATGGATAAAAGGGATATAGTGTGGGGATTAATACTTGGGGAAAGCTTATGAATGGGTAGATAGTTATGAAAAAGGCTTGCAATTTTTGCAGGCCTTTTTCAACTATAGTTTAAAGTGATTAATGGGTAATATGAAAAAAATGCCATGTAATTAGTTTGAATATAGACAAATAAAAAAGACTCGTGATTAGTTTTTATCACAAGCCTTTATAATGGGAAATTTAAAGAATTCTATTTTAAACCTAACATCATTAAAATACAATTTGCTAATTCTTGTCCATGCATACCACATGTGTGAATGCATTGAGCTAAAGCTTGACCTATCATTACAACACCTCCTATAAATCATATTTAAATTATAATCCAAAGTTATGTAGGTATTATAAAGAAAACTCAAATACATAGGTTTAAAAGGTGAAATTTGGGTACTTATAGAAATGAGTGATTAGGTGGCGGGTGCTACAACAGAATCTCACTGTATGCAAATCAGCTTTTCTTGACATACAGTACATTTTAATAGTACCGTTATATTAGTCACTTAATACCATATTATCACTAAAATGAGAATTATATAAAAAATTTAAGCTGACTACTAAATTTATTCAAAGGAGAGAGTACCATGATAGTTAATAAATTTGATGTATTTTTGTTTGATTTAGATGGAGTAATTTATATAGGACCTGAGCCTCTTCCAGAAGCAGTAAAATCACTTAAACTTCTTCGTCAAAATAAGAAAACTATTCGATTTTTAACGAACAATCCATGTACAACACGCAAAAAAATAGCAAAACGCTTAAATACACTTGGAATAGAGGCAGCCAGTGAAGAGGTAATTACATCAAGCTGGGTAACTGCTCAATATTTACAGGATGAAAATATAAAAACTGCATTTGTTCTTGGTGATGAAAATTTAAAATGGGAATGTGAACAAGTAGGTATTAATATTGATAATCCAATCAACGCTGAAGCTGTTGTTGTTGGCTGGGCTGATGATTTATGCTTTCATGACATTAAGAAAGCAGTGAAATTAATTAATAATGGTGCAAAATTTATTGGGACAAACACTGATAGAACTTTTCCAAGCACAGAAGGCCCTTTGCCAGCAGTTGGAGCAATTGTAGAGGCCATTCGAGCAGCAGTAGAAAAGGAACCTATAATTATAGGAAAACCGTATCCATACATATTTAAGAAAACGTTTGAAGATTTAAAAACATCCTCTAGAATAGTAATGGTGGGCGACAATCCATATACAGACGTTTTAGGAGCACATCAAGCAGGAATACCAGCTATTTTAGTATCCAATGAAAAGACAAATAAATTTCCATCTGCTATGGATTTTCGTAATCCCGATGCTGCGATTCCAAATTTAAAAAGCTTATTTGACAGCAATATAAACATAAAAGAATGGATTTCACCTTCCTTTCCTTGGCCTAATGATGGTGTTAAAGCAGGGGTGGCAGGCATTATATTTGATAAGTCCCAAAAAGTTCTTCTAATGAAGCGTGTAGATAATGGATTATGGGGTATTCCCTCGGGGCATGTTGAACCTGGAGAAACTGTAGAAGAGGCGATTATCAGAGAGATTAGTGAAGAAACTGGTTTAAAAGTTAAAGTTGACCGATTAATCGGAGTTTATTCTGACCCTGTTTCACAAGTCTTTTCATATCCAAACGGTAAAGTGAGTCACTTTATTACAACTTGTTTCAAATGTGAAGTTGTGGGAGGTAATCTAATTAAAGAAGGTGAAGAAACATTAGATGTGGATTACTTTGATTTTAATCATTTACCAGAAAATCTTTTAACGATGCATCCAAGATGGATTAAAGATGCATTAGAAAAAGAAAAAATTGCATATATACGTTAACATATGAATTCTTCCAAATAAATCACACTACAATATTCTTCCATACTTTTTAGATAACTGACAAATAACATAAATTAACCCTAATACCATAGACATTTATCCCTTCAACTTATATCCAATTTAAAAAAACATGCTGGATATTACCTCCAGCACGTGACCTATTTTTACATGTATGTAATCTTGACTATACTAAAGTTGTAACACTGGTACGAATAATATATTATAATAAGATACAACAATCTATGAGTAAAGCAGTATGTCCATATTATAATGCTCCTATGGAATCTTTCTATGGAAAACTTAAGAGTGAACATCTTAACCATTACAATATTAAAAATAAGATTATCATTTTTTTAACCTAAAAATCTAAACCTAAAAATCTACTTATAATTGCAATTCCAATGTATAGATAAGGTTCTAATTTAATAGTTATACTATCATTAGAAGAAATTTCAACTACTGCTTTATTAGCAAGTTTATGAAAAATCTTGCTAATAATATTGAAAATAATCCAACCACAAATAGCTCCTATGGTATTCATTATTAAATCGTTAATATCTGATGCACGATATGGAATAAACAATTGACCAATTTCAATAATAATTGAAAATAATATTCCATTACATAATGTCGGCAATAATTTTCTATACTTTTTCCATAATGTTGGCAATAAAAATCCAAAAGGCATAAAAAATATTATATTAAGTATTGCTGAAATTTCAAGTCCATCGTTAAAAGGTACTAAATTTATAATGGGGTTAAATATTGGCTGGTTTAATCTTGAAAGTCTTTGCCATTCGCTCAAAGAAGGAAATCCTGCTGCTTCTAACGAAATCGTAAGGTATAATATAAAAAGATATCCAAAAAAGTAATGTTGCCATCCTATTTTCTTTTTAAAGCTCTTACTATTTTTGTTTAAGAAAATATTTAAAATAGTTATTAGAAAAATTGATATTATAAAAATTTTTATCATAAAAATCTCTTGCCCCCCTTTAATCTTAATATTTACTATTCCATTAAAATTTTAATTTAAAAACTAATTTCTAAAACACTTCTTTTGTAAAAATTTTTTTATTACTAAACATATTATATAATTAATTATTTAAAAATTTCTTAATTATTCCTTAAAATATTATTAATACAATAATTACAAAATTTGAATTATATCCCTTTGTAATATTTGTTATAAAACTCTATTGTACAATTTAAAATAAAATATTATTCTATTATTATAGATTAACATAGGTGAATTTTGAAGCTATTACAAAAATAGTTATTTATTATTGTGTAAACATGATATAATTACCATTAATTAAGTCAAAATAGTAAGATAACATGAAAGAAAAGTATGCTTGAAAATGAAGGTGGATAGGTATGGTGGAATTTGATAATAAAGCAATAAAATTCGATAAAATGGTTAGAGATAAATCGAATGATGAATTAGGTTTATTTGAAAAATATGATGAAGTTTTATCTGAAATAAGAAGCAGAATAATTGAACATGAGGCTGTAAGCATAATTGATATAGGATGTGGAACAGGTAATTTATGTGGTGAATTAAGTGAAAAAATAGATATAATAGGAATTGATCAAAGTTTAGAAATGATTTTACATGCGAAAAAGAAATATAATAATATGAAATTTAAATTAGGTAATTTTTTAGATAAGCCTTTTAGAAAGAATGATGTTGATATTGTTGTAACGACTTATGCTTTTCATAGTCTGAACGATAACGAAAAGAAAGAAGCTATTAAGTACATGTTAGAATACTTAAAAAATGATGGGAAAATTATTATTGCAGATTTTGTGTTTGCAAATGATATGGAAAGAAAAAAATGTAAAAATAACCTATGTGGTAAAGGTAGACAAGATTTATGGAATATAATTGATAACAAATACTATACTAATTTAGAAGAATTAGAAAGATATATTAGGTTATTAGATTGTAAAATTCACAGCAAGCATATTGTAAATTTTACATGGATAGTAGAGATTGAAAAATGTGGTGTTAGAAAGTAAAATAATTACCTATTATCATGTAAACATGATATAATTACCATTAATTAAGTCAAAATAGTAATAGATTTTCAGTACATATTGACAAGGAGAAATATATATCATTAGGAAGGAGAAATATTTAATGAAAACTATATTATTTATAACGGATTTATATTATAAAGCAAAAGGAAGACTTTATTATGAAGAAGATTTATTTTTAACTTCTAAACTAAGAGAAAACTTTAAATTAGTTATTTGTCATCCTGAAGATATTGAAACTTTCGAAAAAAACTTTGACTTAATAGTATTTAGAAATGCTGGTCCAACAGCTAATTTTAAGGATAAATACCAAGAGTTCCGTAAAAGAATTATTTCTAATAATCTTAAAACTTATAATTCATTTAATGGTAAGGCAGATATGAATGGTAAAGAATATCTTATAGATTTAACAAATGAGAAATTTCCGATAATTCCAACCATTGATACACTAAACTCTTTTGAAAAACTGCCTAATATAGATACCTATGTTATAAAACCAAAAGATGGTGCAGATTCAATAGGTATGAAGTTTTTATCCAAAGACGAAGTTTTTGAACAGGTTGATTCAAAAAATAAAGATACTTTAATACAGCCTTTAATCAACTTTGAATATGAGGTATCTTTCTATTTTATTGATAAACAGTTCCAATACGCTCTTTATGCACCAGATAAAACTAAAAGATGGGAGCTTAAAGAATATATTCCTACAGAAGAAGATCTAGCATTTGCACAACGTTTTATAGAATGGAATAATCTCAATTGGGGAATTCAAAGAATAGACGCATGTAGAAGTGAAAAAGGAGAGCTTTTACTGGTAGAGTTAGAGGATTTAAATCCGTATCTTTCTCTTTTAGAGTTAAATGATGAGACATGCAATAACTTTATAGAAGCATTAAAAAAATCACTTCAAAAAGCCCTTGAAGCATAAATTTAAAATTGAACTTTTGTGTATACCTTATTGGCACAAATCCATCGGCTTCTTCTTATTTAGTGTTACAACTGAAAAACGAACAATTTAGCAACAAAAACTGTTCCAGTTTTTGTTGCTAATATAAAATTGGGGTGGAGAACGTCTATAGGTTTTATTTCAACTTTTTTATTTTATTGTTTAGGGATATAGACGTGAAATATCATCATTATCATTTGTTCTATAGTATTAAGTGTGTAATCTGTAACAACTTCAGTTCCTCCAACTATCTGTACATAAGTATTTTTTGAACCTATTTCTCTAATATAACTTATAGCAGTAGCTGTTGCATTTGACCCATCTGTATCAACTAATACGAGTGGTGCAGTATACTTGCCTGCTAAAACAGATGCAACCAATGCATCTGCATATAGGTTGTCTGGTGTGGACGAACTTGCATTTGCTACGTATACCTTGTCATTCTTTAGATTACTATTGAATGCCGTTAATATCTTTAAGTTAGTATCAAATCTATCTGCTCCACCATCTACTCTTGTAGTACTTGTTCCAAAGGCATCCTTTATAGAATCACTTATAACATTCTTAGTTCCAACAATTGTAACAGTTGATTTGTTATCTTTTACAAAATTAATTACTGATTGGATTGAACTCTGATTATTGTTTGCTAGTAACAGGATTTGCTCCTTTGCTGCTGCTACTGGTGCTACAGAAAGTGCATCAGCAAAGCCTTCTCCACCTACTACCATAACATCGCTAGCACTAACTCCTAGTTTAACTAATTCTTTAGCTACTGCTAGGTTAGTCTCATATCTGTTAGGTCCGCTTAACTCTGTTAAAGTATATTTAGATTTAAGACCATCCCTTACAATCTGTGAAATTGAAGCAGTTCCACCAACAATATATATATTAGTTGGTTTTAATGTGTCCAGTGCAGTTTGTGTATCTGAACTAAGTATATCTGATGAAGTTAAAAGTATAGGTGCATTTAATTTCTTAGCTAATCCTGAAGCACTTACTGCATCCGCATATCCTTCACCTGATACTAATACAACATTATATGAAGTTGTCCAGTTTGTTGTAGCAACGTTAGCAGCTGTTGCATATCTGTTACTACCACTTACTCTTGTTACAAATCCAGATGCTTTAGCAGGACTGCATGTTAATGCTGTATTTAAAATTAAAGATACAAATGTTATAATTGCAAGTTTTTTTATATCTTTTTTGTACATTATTCTAAGCCTCCCTTATTTATATATTTTTGTTATGTTATGGTAATATTGTATATATAATATCATATTGCAGGATGTAGAACAATGAAGAAAAGTTCTAGTTTGTGTCAAGTTCTCAACAAAAACTGTTCCAGTTTTTGTAAAGAGCCTGACCCCATGTCTGTAAAATTCATATGTTAGATGCAATTGAGGACATAATATTATCAAAAAATAATGGGGCAATTTCAAAACAACATTTTGAAATTGCCCTAAAAATACATTTTACCATTGAATTTTACACTTAGACTCGGTATTTACAAGAATGTTATGATTGTAATTAGTGGGCAGTTTCCTTTTTGAGTCTCCATATTGCCAGCGCAAAACTGCCAAAGCACAGCACTGCAAATAGTAGGATGACAGGTAGAATGTTCCCAAATACAATCGTCTTTCCGAATATTAAACTGCGCAGAGCATTAATGATGTACGTAAATGGATTGAGCTTAACGGCTACAGCCAAGCCTCCAGACAAATTTTCGGAAGGGAAAAGAGCTGTGCTCAAAAAGAAGATAGGCAGCACAATCGCAGTCATAATTGTCTCATAGATTACTTCATTTGGCAGACAAAGGCTGATGGAATAGGCAATCCCTGACAGGAAAAACGCTGTCATAAAGATCAGCAGTATTATGAGCGCGATCCCCGCAATGCCCGATGCCACCTTTACCGAGAAAAAAAGACCTACGACAAATAAAATCGCTACTTCAATAAAGGAAACCAGTATCACCTCCAGCATTTGCCCAAGCACAATAGAGCTTCGACTCACAGGTGCAATCAAATTTCTATAAAAGCTACCACTAGATTTCATAATAAAATTGATGATACCACCACTGCAACTGGTGGAAAAGATTACGAGAAATATGATACCGGGGAGAACGAAAGCGGTGTAATTGCCGACACCCATGTTTTGCATGGTCTGCCCTGCAACAGCACTATACAAAACGAGCCAAAGAAGAGGTTGCAGTATGGTAACTACGATAGAAATTGGGTTTTTTAAACGCCACTTCATATTTCTCCACATAATATTTAGCATCTCCATTCCTCCCCTTTATTTTTTACTGAACCTGTTAATGCCAAAAAGACATCTTCCAGACTGGGTTCTACAATTTCGATTGCGTCAAACACCACATCATGATCCAAAAGCCACTTGTTCATAGCTGTAAAAGCGGTTCTGCTATTCTCCACGCCTACGAAAACAGAATTATCACGTACACTGGCAAACTTGATGAGCCCCGTGTTTTCAAGACTATCTTTGTATTTTTTTGCTTCTTCGGTACTGGGAAATGCAATGTGAAGCATATTTTGTCTGATATAACTGCGTAAGCTACTAAGTGTACCCTGAGCCAATTCTTTTCCGTCTTTCATGATACAGATGGTATCACTAAGTTGGTCGGCCTCCTCAAGATAATGGGTTGTAAGGAAAATAGTTGTCCCATATTCAGCACGGATTTTCAGCAGCATTTTCCACATGGCTTTCCGTGACTCCACATCCATGCCCACTGTGGGCTCATCCAAAAATAAAATTTTAGGGAATGAGACCATATTCATTGCGATGTCCAGTCTTCGTTTTACACCGCCTGAATAGGATGACGTAGGGTATTTTAGATATCGGTTAAGTTCAAAGCTATCAATTAAAGAACTTATTCTTTCTTTTGCCACCTGTGGCTCTACTTTGTACAGCCTGCTTTGAAATATCATATTTTCCATAAGCGACAGGTGTTCATCAATAGAAACACGCTGAGCAACACAAGCAATCTGTGTGCGTACCCAAGCAGGGTCCTTGCATAAATCTTTACCAAGCATTGTTACATTACCAGATGTGGGTTTGTAAAAGGTTGTCAAAATGTTGATTAGGGAAGATTTCCCCGCACCGTTGGGGCCAAGCAAAGAGAAGATTTCTCCTCTGTTTACTTTAAGACTTAAATCGTCAAGAGCTCTGACTCCATTCTTGTAGTGCTTAACCAATTTGTTAATTTCAATTGCCAGCATTCTTTTACCCCTCTTTCAGCGGAAACAGGATTTCCGTAATATACTTATTGGGATTGCCTTTTAGTAGCATTCCCGGACCTTTGATAAAGACTTCTCGAAACGGGAGCTGTAAGGTCAGATTATTTTCCTGTGCGTAGCGGTCAATGGCTTCGTAAGCGTACTGCATGGTTTCATAAGAACCAACGTGGGTAACGCAGACGGCTTTTATTTGTGGCATATCTTTTACCGTAACACCATTACCGTTTGGGTTTTCAGCAGTGGGAACACACAATTCCATTTCGCCGATTTTGGTCTCTTGATTCATTGCATAGTAGCAGAAAAAAGGTGCTCCATTTGCTTTTCCATTTATTGCTTTAAACACGTTAGGAAACACTTTTGATGCTTCGGTAACAATACCTTTGTAGCGCATGGTGGCTACCGTAACAGGCTCAATGTCCTTAATTTCAATTACGTAATTCATTTATTCTCCTCCTCAATATCCTTGTGCTATTTTGCGTTCTTAACTGCAATCCAGACTTCGGAATGTCCGCCTTTTAATTTTGGATCGCTGA
>CAZKOJ010000126.1:0-1141 GCA_964554365.1 uncultured Clostridium sp.
CTGACACAAAATATCCGTCGCATCTTTGACTTGTTATTTTCTTTCATATGCCTTAATAGTTTTCTATATTTCCTTGTTAACACAAGGAATTTTTATAGTTACTTTTACAAATTTTCCATTTTCAATATATATTTCACCATTATGTTCCTTAACTATTTCATTACATATATAAAGTCCCAAGCCACTACTTCCTACTTCATTATTTTCCTTTCCTCTTACAAAAGGATCAAAAATAGAATTATAAACTTGATCTAAAATAGGTTCTCCTCTATTTTCTATATTCAGTACATAAAAATTATTTTTACTAAAAGACTTTATTCTAACATTTTCGCCTGTAAAAGAATACTTAATTGCATTGTCTAAAACATTTATTATAAGCTGCCGTATTTTATTTTCCTGTCCATATACAGTAGCAGTTTCTAGGTCTTCTAATATTGCAATAGAATATTTTTCAGCCTTACTATGCATATCCTCACATATTTCCTCTATAATTTGCTTCATATCAATAAACTTTTTTTCTTCCTCTAAAAAACTTGCTCCTTTTGAAACCTTTATTAAATCCAAAACCAATTTATGAAGACGTTCACTTTCCAAATAAATTCTCTCTACAGCTCTATTTTTAAATTCAACATCCTTTACATCTTTTTGCAGAAGAATTTGTGCATAACCTGAAACTGCCGTTAAAGGTGTCTTTAATTCATGGGTTACATTATTAAAGAACTCTCTTCTGCTTTTTTCAACTTCTAACACCTTGTCCTTTTCTTTTCTAATTGTTTCTATTTGCTCTTTTATTTTATCTTTCATTTGTATAAATTCTTTTAATAAGATTCCTATTTCATCTTTACGATTGGTATTTAAATTTATTTCATAATCTCCCTGTTCAATTTTCTTTATTTCCTTGGTTAAAATTATAATAGGTTGAATTATGGTGGCGGTAAATAAATATTCAAGTACAAATATAAGTATAAAAATCACTAATTCAATTAAAGTTATCATTCTTATGGTTTTTATATTTTCATTATATAACTCTTTAAAGTCAGTATGTATATTTATTACTACCATAAGCTTTCCTTTGTAATACAACGGATAAGATAAAACAGCTTGTATATTTTCTTCTTGGTACAGCAAATTTACAACTGCT
>CAZKOJ010000126.1:1151-13888 GCA_964554365.1 uncultured Clostridium sp.
TCTTTTCCACCTAAAGCAGAACTGGTACCATTGTTTGCAATTTTACTTATATCTTCACTAAAATAACTCTCTAGAACTTTTCCATTTAAGTTTCTTATTTCATATTGATGCTGATAGCTATATTTATATTTGCTTAATATTCTAGAAATCTCCTTTAAAAAGTCTTCTTCATTTATTGATGTTTCTTTACCTTTAATATTATATTCAATATATTCACTAGAGCTTTTCATAATATCCATCATAGAACTTTTTATAGTTTTTTCTAAGTTAGAGGTAAAAACTTGCCTAACTAATATGTTTAAAACAACAGCTGTAAATATAATTATTATACTTAAACCTAATATGTATTTAGATTTTATACTATTTTTCATATAATCACCTCATTACATACCCCACCCCAAAAATTGTTTCTATAAAAGATTGTCCACTGTCTAAATCTAACTTTGCCCTTAATCTTCTAACATGAATATCTACAGTTCTAGTTTCTCCATCATAATCAAAACCCCAAACCTTATCTAAAATCTGTTCTCTAGAAAAAACTAAATTTTTGTTTTTTATAAAAAAAGCTAACAAATCAAATTCTTTTGGTTTTAACTTTATATCTTTACCACGTTTTATTACTATTCTTTTTTCTAAGTTAATCTTTACATGCTCATTTAAATTTATAAATCCGTTTTCTTCAGCTATATCTTTATATTTATTTACTCTTCTTAGCGCTACCTTTACCCTAGCTATTACCTCTTTTATATGAAAAGGTTTTGTTATATAGTCATCTGCTCCGAGTTCTAACCCAAGTACCTTATCAATAATATCATTTCTTGCTGTAAGCATAATAACTGGACTCTTATAATTAGCATTAATAAATTTACAAAGATCAAACCCACTTTCATCAGGTAAATTTATATCCAAAAGAACTAAATCTAATTTAAAATTTTCAAGCAATTCTTTTGCTTCTTTTGAAGAAAAAGCAGATTTAACTTCATACCCTTCATCTTTTAAAGTAAAAGTCAAAATATCATTTATAGAAAATTCATCTTCAACAACAAGAATATTGTAATCCATCACAAATCCCCCCAAGCATAATTCTTTATGTTTAATTATAATACAAAACAGCACTGCTTTTATAAATTATTCCAAATTTTCAATTGACAAAGGACAATAGCCAGTTAATGTAAGTTTTCCTCGTTCACTGTCCATTGTCCTATATTAACTATAAAAGCCAAGTAATTTATCTTAAATCACTTGGCTTTTGTTTCTATTTACATTTTATTATATATTCATGTTAAGTTCTAAATATAACATCTTCTCTACTAAACATATATCTAGCAAAACCTATAGATATTGCAATATAAATAATCATCCATGCAAGTACTATAGCTAAATGTGTTAAATTAAACATTCCAAGTACAAGCTCCTTTAATATTGCTGTTACATTAATTATAGGTATATTTAAAAACATTATTGACATATTTTTAGGTTCTATAAAGTAAGAAGAAAATCCTAACATTCCAACAAAAGTTAATGGAGTTAAATATGTTTGGGCTTCTTTAAAAGATCTTGCATAAATACTTATAGCTAAAGCTAAAGCCCCAAAAACCATAGTGAGCATTACTGTTATTAAAGCCATCAATATTAAAACTTTTGGCTCAAGTGTAAATTTAGCACCGCCCTCACCATAGTTGAAAGCCTCTGGTGAAATTTTCATAGATATAAAAAGACCACTTATAAAAGATAAAGATGTAATTAAACCCATAGTAGTTATAGCTAAAAATTTACCCCAAAGCAGTGACATTCTGCTTGCCTGCGTAGTTAAAAGTGGCTCTAAAGTTCCTCTTTCCTTTTCTCCAGCACCTAGATCTGTAGCTGAAGCTATAGGCCCTGAGGCTGAAAATATTATAAGCATCATAGGAAGAAGTAAGGATAACATCATCTTTGCCAGCCCATTATCTTCTTTCCCTTTTTCTGCTGATTTAACAACTGTTTCAACTGGCGTTAAAATAGACGGATCTATGTTTTTACTTTTTAATCTTTCTGTCACTATAGCGCTTGAATAATTTTGTATAAGTTTATTCATTTCTCCCATAGCAATAGAAGATTTTTGACTTGTATTATCTGTAATTATGTTAATATTGTTTTTTTTATCTTCCATTAAATTTTTATCGAAATTTTCCGGTATTTCTATACCTAAAAGTAACTTTCCTTCTTGTACATCCTTAAAAATATCTGTAGACTGTTGAATTTTTAAGCTTTTTTGTGATTTAATAAATTTGCCTAATTTACTATTACCTTTGTCTACTACAGCAATTTTCATGTCATTTTTTACAGATTCCATATTGTTTTTTGTACCCTTGCCCATGAAACCGAAAATTAAAGGATATAGTAAAAGAGGTATTAATATTGCAGCTATTAATGTTTTTTTATCTCTAAACATGTCTTTTAATTCTTTTTTATAAACTATTGAAATTATGTTCATTATTTTTCACCTACTAACTTAATAAATATTTCTTCCATGTCTTCACTTCCATATTTATCTTTAAAATAACCTATAGTTCCTTCATCTAAAATACTTCCTTTGTGAATTACAATGATTCTATCACAAAGCTTTTGTACTTCTGACATACTATGACTTGAAAATATAATAGATTTACCTTGTGCCTTACATTCCAATATAAAATCATGAACTGATTTTGCTGCTGTTACATCTAAACCTGTGGAAGGCTCATCAAATAGCATAACATTAGGCTTATGTACAATAGAACGAGCAATAGATACCTTTTGCTTCATACCTCTTGAAAGCTTTCCTACTCTCCTATCAATAAATTCTTTTAGTTTTAACTCTTCTCCTAAATAATTTATACTATCTTCCGCTTCCTTTTTACTCATTCCATTAAGTTCTGCAAAATATTTTATATTTTCTCTTACTGTAAGCCTATCGTAAAGTCCTACATCTCCACCAAATAAAATGCCAATTTCTCCTCTTACCTTTTGCGAATCTTTTAGTATACTATAGCCATTTACAGACGCATCTCCCCCTGTAGGTTTAAGCATTGTGGCAAGCATTCTTAATGCAGTAGTTTTACCTGCTCCGTTTTCTCCTAAAAGTCCTACTATTTCTCCTTTACTCACAGTAAAATTAATAGATTTTACTGCATGTACGTTTTTAAAACTTTTACTTAAATCTTTAACCTCTATCATAAAACAGTCTCCTTTCATTTTTTAAGCTAATATGCATATCCTTTTCTTATATATGCCTTAAGAATATTTAAGAAACCTATTGCACCATTCTCATTAATACGTCCATTTTCATGATTTTCCCTATAACTAATATAAAACCTCCCACTCTCTCAATTCTATAAAATTTAGCAAATTTATATTTCTAATTTTATCTTTTTTCAAATTACCTAATATATTTTACCATTTAAATATATTTTAAACAACGAACATTTATATTCATTTTAAAATCTACTTCCTATTTGTTTTGCTTTTTTCAATGTTTTTTCAGAAATATTATTATCCATTTTAGTTCCGGGCTTTATAATTTTTCCTATTATTTTGTATCCTCCATAATGCAAAACTTCTTTTACAGCATTAACTGCACCCCTACTTTCATTGGCAATAAAATTAAAAGGCCACAGTGTACTACAAGAAACAACTATTGCTGCTTTTTTTCCTTTTTGTTTTGCTAAAGGTATGCCATTAGGCTTTTCTCCCATAAAAATTGGCACATTACGTTCAAATAGAACTTTTAGTTGTGAACTCATATTTCCCCAGTAAGTAGGCGTTCCAATAATTAAAGCATGTGCTTTTTCTATTTTTCCCCCCACAATATGTGCATCATCTTTACTTAGTATACATCCTATACAAGGCTTCATTTGTAAATCATATACATCAATCCATTCTATTTCATTGTTTTCCTTTGCACTTTTAGCTATTTCCTTTAATAAAGTATGAATTACACCATCCTTACGTGGACTTCCATTTAATACAAGTATTTTATTCATTTTTTATCATCTCCATAAATTTTTCAATTGAAAACTCACAACTATCTGCATATGTCTACTTTACTTCAACAACTATGCTTTCAACTATATTCTTTGCTGTAGTTAGCTTAGACATATCCTTATAAAATTCTCCATTCTTTCCATCAGCACTACTGTGACCAACAGGCTTTAATTCATAAATCATATTTTTTGAATTTAAATCAATAGCTGCACTGTAAAGAATAGCAGGTTGCCCACTTCCCCATGGTCCACCTGAGTAATTATCCTTACCAATCACTGCATCCTTGGGATAATATTCATTAAAATCTGTTGAACTATTGAACTCAGCAAATATTATATATTTACCCTGCTTTTCATCAGTTTGTGTTTTTATTACTGAACTGCCCTTAGGTGTAGCTGAAGACATGGCATCTGGATTTATCATATTATTACTGCACTTATGAGTCCAGTATGGTAAAGCTTCTTCTCTCTTAATTTCACCTTTGGGAGTGGAATCCTTTGGAGCCTTGCTCCATTTTTTGTTAACGATTTTTGAGGTTGCATATAGTGTTTCAACATAATTTCCATTTAAATCTTCAATCCAAATAGCAAACTGCGGAGGAGTTTTTATATTAATAAGAGAATTAACTTTAAATTTATGAAGATATTCTTGTCCTTTTATAATTGAAATATATAGGTTCTTCCCTTGCTTTTTATCTGTCATTGTAATACTAACGGTTCTGTTACTTTGTATTGTATTTATAATTTTATAAACTGCAAATATAGTTATAGTAACAATGATAAACAAAAATAGTTTTTGCTTTTTCATAATTATTCCTCTCCTTTATTTTTTTATTGACCTTATCATAAATTCAAAGGCATCTTCGATTAACTGACACCCTTGTAAATTATAATAATGTGTCAAATAACTTTCTTTTTTAACTATATTATTAAAAATTCCTGAAATACTTGACCATAAAATAATTGTAGTATGATTTATATTTATATTTTCCAGTATAGTCCCCTCTGCAATTCCTTGTTTGAGTATTTCTTTCAATATATCTAATGACTTCTCTCCTTCCTTATAGCACTCAATAATTACCTTATGATGAGTATTAAAATCTGATTCTTGATTTTCATAATCTACTATTGCTTTAAAATAATTAGGCTGACTTTTACTAAATTCAATAAAGATTTCTCCCATTATTTTAATTTTTTCTATACCTGTAGCTAAAATATGACTTGTTAAAGCTACTTTCATCATGTTATTTAGGGTTTTAAATGCCCTTAACATAATTTCATAGTAAATTTGTTCTTTACTTTGAAAATAAACATAAATTGTTCTCTTACTAAATTCAGCTTCCTTAGCAACTTCATCCATAGTTGATCCTTGTATGCCTTTTTTAAAAAAAATCCTTTCTGCCGCATCTATAATATCACTTTTTCTTATTAACATTTCTTTTTCTTTTCTCTCTTTTGCTCCCATAACAGCTTCTCCTACATCAACATGTAATTAAGTAAACTGTAAGTTTACTTAATTACATGTTAGTATATATTATTTGGAATGTCAATATATGTTTTTTTCATAACTAACAAGATCAAAGCCGTCTGAACGAATTACTTCTCTCACATTTTTGTAACCCATGGCTTCATAAAAGCAGCAATTTTTCTTGTTGTTCTTAGCTGTAATGAGCCTCCATAAACTTGCCTTTGGATTATCTTTTTCCATGAAATCCATGGATTTTTTTCCTATGCCCAAGTTTTGATAACTAGGAATAATAGCTATTGTTTTTAAGTAATAAAAGGTTTCACTCTTTATAATAATCACAATATCTCCTATTATTTCTTCATTTGCAATAATCTTATAAACAATATGTTTCTGCATTAAACGTTCCATATCCTCTACTTTTTCATTGTAAGGAGGACATTCACCATATTGAATAAACTCTTCCTGAAAACTTAATTTTTGAACTTGAATAAGCTGTAATATATCTTCTTTTTTTGCTCTTTCAAATATTATATCCATATATTATAAACTCCTTTAAATATCTACTAAACACTGTCCATATTAGTATTCTTATGTTCTTTAAATCTTAAGAATACTAAAGTTACAATAGGTAAAATGTATATATAAAATAAATATGGTATACAGGAAGCATCAGAGCCTAAATTCACCATTGGAACAAGTAATGCAATATTCCAAGGGATTAGTGCTGAAATAACTATTGCTGTATTCTCTAAGTCCACTGCCAGTTTAGAGTTATCTATTTTATTTTTATCGTAAGACTTTTTATTTAACATATGAGTCAATATAACTGCAATGGATTGGGTGCAACCAAAGGCAGAAGTAATTATACTTGTAATAGTTACATTTCTAAAGGCTTCATATCTTGAATCTGCCTTTTGAGTTATATTCTCAACGTTATTTAACATTCCAGTGCCTTCAAATATACCTGCAAATGCTGAGGCTACAAACACTACTAGAGATGTTTTCAACATTGCAATTACGCCACCGCCTCTAATTATTGTATAAAGAGGATT
Organism: uncultured Clostridium sp.; assembly: GCA_964554365.1. Classification (GTDB taxonomy): domain Bacteria; phylum Bacillota; class Clostridia; order Clostridiales; family Clostridiaceae; genus Clostridium_AM. The sequence goes on from CAZKOJ010000126.1 coordinate 7,673, forward strand.
TGCCTTATCCATACTATATCCGAAAATTGTAAATATAATAGAATTTAACACAGTTTGATGTTGTATAAAAACACTCAATAAAAAAGCTGTAACTATACTGGCAAACATTGAAACTTCAACTTTTACCTTGAATAAAGAAAAAATAATAATTATTAGAGCTGGAAGTAAGGTAATTATATTTATGCTGAATGCCTTTCCTATTTCATAGGTTATACCGTTTGCAGAACTATGCAAAGGAAATTCAAATGATATAATAGCGTAAAATATAATTGAAATAACAAAAGGCAGTATACACGTCCTAAACATACTTTTTATATTGACATAAATGTTTGTACTAGTAATATATGCTACAAGACTGGCACTAGAAGACATTGGGGAACATCTATCACCAAAATACGATCCAGATATAATTGCACCAGCTGTAGCAGCAATATTTACACCGCCACCTCTTGCAATTACTATTAATGCTATTCCAACTGTACCTGCTGTGCCCATAGCTGTACCAATTAACATTGAAACAAAGCAACTAATTAAGAATGCAGATAATATAAATATATTGGGCCTTAGCAGCTTAACTCCATAGTAAACTATTGCAGGCACGGTACCTGAAGCCATCCATATTGCCGTAATGGCTCCAATAAGTATAAATACTTTTATAACTATTAGAGATTTTTTCCCTCCGTTATACGCCATAATTAAAACATCTTTTGAAGCATATCCCCTTCTTACTGCTAATACAAAGAATAGCACCAGTCCTAACATTAAAGGATATGCTACAAATATGCCTTTATAAACACTTAAAACTAAAAGTATAAATGTAATAATAAAAGTCATAACTAAGCTCAAAGTAATCACCTCCCCATCAGTAATAAACTTAAATTTCTTTCACTGTATATAATATTTTATTTATAATTATATCAAATAATAATACATATGAAAAATATTCAAATCATAGTGGATCAATGGCAGCTGAATATAGTGGTGACTGGTATTTGGATAATGCTTGAAAAAAATATACTTTTTTTTTGCTGATAGATATTTTTCAGAAATTTAGAAGTGTAGAATTTATTGTTTTTCATTTTTTTCCAGATAATAAAATCCATTTGTTTTATTGCCTTTTAAAATTAATCTATAATTATGTTTTACAATGTTAAACTTCAAAATAAACTACTTAATTTCATTACCCATCTTATCTATAATTAATTTTTTTCCATGAATACTTACATTTGCTCGTCCCTTGCAAAATGGCCTAGCATAATCATATTTTGCTTCTATAACTATTTTACCCGCTTTATCTATATACCCCCACTTTTTATTGATAAGCGCTGGAGCTAGCCCTTCATCAAAGTAAAATATATAATCAAATTTATTATCTATAATTGTTTTTCCATCCTTGTCCACAGCACCCCATTTTCCATTTTGTTTAACGGAAGCAGCACCATCTGAAAAACTTAAAACCTCTTCATACTGAGGCTTGATTACCTCTTTTCCTGATTTATCTATGTATCCCCATTTTTTATCAATTTTTATTTCCAGTAAATCTTCTGAAAAATTTGATGCCATTTCTTCATATTTAGGCTGTATCATTGTTTCGCCATTTTTTTTAATAAGCCCATACTTCCCATTTAAATTAACCTTAAAAATATCTTCTTCTTCAATAAACTCTATATCTTCGTATATTGCTCTTATTATTACTTTTCCGCTAGAATTTATAATTCCAACCTTATTACCCAATTTTGCTTTTGATACTTCTTTTGAAACGCTTGTTATTTTATCATATTTAATGTTGTTTATAAGCATATTACCTATATATCCAAATAATATAATAAGTGCAATAGCACCCATCCCTAGTACACCAATTAATTTCTTCAAATTATTCTTTTTCATAATTATGCCTCTGCCTTTCAGTAATTGTAATATACAATAAAATCATATTTTTTAACACAAACTCCCATGATTTTACCATGGAACTACTATAACATTTTATTGCACTTTTATCTAGGAAACTTATTATTTGAAATAGAAATAAGCTGTTTTCCTTGTTATTTTTTCATTAAAGAACTTTCTAAAATAATAAAAAGCCTATACTTCTAAAATTAAAAGTACAGGCTTTTTATTATATTTTATTTTAACCCTTGCTCATAAGCTTCTACCATTTTCTTAACCATATTTCCACCTATTGAACCAGCTTCTCTTGAAGTAAGATCACCATTATATCCTTGTTTTAAATTTACGCCTACCTCTGCAGCTGATTCCATTTTGAATCTATTTAAACCTTCTTTTGCTTCTGGGACTAAAGTCCTATTACTTCTGTTTGCCATTGTATAATTCCTCCCTTTTTATTGAATTTGTATTAAGTTTTATAATTAAAGTTTGTACATTTTAAGAGTAATTAACCTATGGAATCAGAGGTAAATGTGGTTATCTTATGTAATATCAATTAATTCAATTGATTACAAACGAAGTTCTTGGTTTTAAGCGAGCTTTTGTTTCTAGATTTTTCCTTATTCAATGATACTCATTTGCTTTTATATTCTAAAATGCTTTTGAAAACCTTCTTTAAATGAATTTTATTCCTTTTTAACTAATATATACTTGTCCATAAGTTCATAAAGTCTTATAATGAAATTGTTTGTTATAATTGTATTATATTAGCCAAAAAAAATTCGAATTTTTACAATTTTATTGCAATAATGACAAATTCGTCTTAAATCAAGTTTTACTTTATTTACCAACAATAGATAGGAGATAAGAAAATGCTAAGAAAAAATAGGAACTTAAGAATTATAAGAAATCGTTGTTTACTTTTATTATCACTAATTGGAATTTTTACTTTATCATATAAAGGTTATAATTATTTTCATGGTGCAAAGGTAGAGGCTACTAAATCCATAATTACTGATAAAGTCACAGGAGCTGACGATGCTAAAAAAGCACTTCCTAAAAATGATATAAAAACAGAAGCTCACGCTAATGCAGCTACTGATAGTGGCCATAATATAAATGATGATGGAAAAAAATATACTTATGATGCTAAAAAAATAAAAGATATATTAGAAAATAAGGGAGAACATGATGGAAAGAAGATAGCATTTCTTACTTTTGATGATGGTCCATCCACTACGGTAACTCCCAAAATATTAGATGTATTGAAAAATCATGATGTGAAGGCAACCTTCTGTTTAGTTGGACAAAATGTAGAATCCAATGATAGAACCAAAAAATTAGTAAACGTGATCTTTAAAGAAGGACATGCTATTGGAAATCATACTTACTCTCACAATATGAAAAACTTGTATCCTGGAAACAAACTTAATGTAGATTATTACATGGAGGAAGTGGATAAAACCAACACTGCAATAAAAAATATTGTTGGACAAGATTTTAATACAAGAATGCTAAGAATGCCAGGTGGATATATGTCAAGAAAACATTATAACGATCCTAATTTGGATGCATTTAATGCTAAATTAAAAGAAAGAAATATATACAGTATAGATTGGAATGCTTATGATTTTGATTCAGAAGGTAGCAGAAAAAACGCAGATCAACTTTTAGAACATGTAAAGAAAAGTGTTGGAACAAAAGAAAAAGTAGTTATATTAATGCATGATACCTATGGTAAAGAGGAAACAGCTAAAGCATTACCTCAAATTATAGAATATCTTAAAAATCAAGGATATGAATTTAAAACAATATCCTAAGAACAAAAAATAAAAATACTAAGTAAAACAGGAATAATAATGTCTAAGTAAAGAACTAAATCTTTAAAATATGTAAAAAGTGCATAAGACTATAAGCAGATTTATAAGCTTCAGATGTGGTTTTTGAACTCCATCTGAAGCTTATAAATCGTTAGCCATCAATCCGCCTTTGTTAGTATAATTACTGCGGAAACGCAGCACAAACAAAGGGCATATCCCCTGAAAAATCGTATTTTCGTCCATATTTAGTTTTAAGTTGCAATCATCTTTAAATTCTCAATCATTAAAACACATCCCCTCTCTTAAGAACATATTATATTTTTTATAAGTGCAATATTGTATTAGTTTAAGAATATTTTGTGATTTTTTTATTAAACAATATATGATAATATTGTATTATTAATTAGAAAAGATGAAAATTTTCCTTGTTAGTGGATACTATTTTGGAAGATTTTTTAAATATAGTTATGATATATACTAAATGAAGAAGGAAGGTTGTGAAAGTGTATGAAGAATATTTTTAGAATTTGTAAAACACATATGAAGAATGTTTTTAGAATTTATAAAAGAGATATGAAGAACATATCTACAAGCTATGTAACTCTTGGTATAATAGTAGCATTAACTGTATTACCATCACTTTATGCCTGGTTTAATATTGAAGCTGGTTGGGACCCATATGCAAATACTAAGGGGCTTTTAGTTGCAGTAGTTAATCTGGACAAGGGCTCAGAATTTAGGAATGTTAAAGTTAACGTTGGAAAAGATGTAGTAAAAAAATTAGCAAATAATCAGTCTATAGGATGGAAATTTGTTAGTGAGAGTGAGGCTGAAAATGGTGTGAAATACGGTAACTACTATGCCAGCTTAACTATTCCTAAGGATTTTTCACAAGATCTCCTTTCTGTTATAGCGGAGGACACACCAAAGAAAGCAAAATTAATTTATACTGTTAATGAAAAGACAAATGCCATAGCTCCAAAAATTACTCAAAAAGGAGCAACTACGCTGCAGGAAGAGATTACGAAAACATTTATTGAAACATCAAGTGGCACAATTCTTTCTTATCTTAATCAATTTGGAGTCGAGCTAGAAAAAAGTAAACCTCAACTTAACAATCTTATTAATATGATTATTAACATAGATAATAAAATGCCTGAAATTGAAAAATCCATAGATAACGTTCATGCGGAATCTATAGTGTTTCAAAAATACATGGAAAAAGTCCAGGAGGATACTCCTATTATATCTGACACAGTAAACAAAACTTTAGGTATTGCTAAAACAAGCAATGAATATATGGGAAAAGCAGGAGATTCACTGCAAGCTATATCTCCAATTATAAAAGCGGATCTTGCCCTTATAAAAAACACAACTGATACAGCTGAAGCTCTTTTAAAGGGGGTTCAAGATTTCAAAGCATCAGATAGTGGTTCTTTGAGAGAAATTTTAGTTACAGTTAAAAATAGATATTCAGATGGAATCTCAAAAATTGATCATGTTTTAAGCTTAGTAAAATCAATAAATAATCACTTAAATAATAAGGTTATTGAAGCTTTTATTAATAATCTTTCAAATATTAGAGATAATATGTCAACCCAAGAAAAGAAAATTAACTCCATGATTAATACTATAGATCATGGCAACCAGGTTTTATCTAGTGATATAAATTTAGCCATACAGGGTGCTAATAAAATCTCAGTTTTAATGAATAATATAATTGGTAATTTTGATGCTGAAACTGCTCCAGCTATTGAAGCATCACTGAAAAACTTAATTGGTATATCAAATGATACAGTAAAAATGTTGCAAAATATTCAGGGTAATATGCCATTAATTACCAGTTTGCTTCAGGGAGCTAATACTGGCGCTAACTTAAGTGTAAATGGATTAAAGGAAGTAAAGGATAAATTTCCTAAAGTTCAACAAGATATTCATTCAAATGCAGAAAAGTTGAGAAGTCTTAATGATGATGAAAAATTCAATGAAATTGTTAGAATTTTAAAGAATGATTCCAAAAAAGAAAGTGACTTCTTATCAAGTCCTATAGACTTGAAGCAGAATAGAGTGTTTCCAATACCAAATTATGGTTCAGCTATGTCCCCATTTTACACTACACTTGCTCTTTGGGTAGGGGGATTTATATTACTTTCACTTCTATCAGTTGAAGTGAAAAACTTTGAGGATGGTATACAGCTAAGCGCACGAGAAAAATTTTTCGGAAGATATTTTACATTTGTAACTATTGCAATTATGCAAGCTTTGGTAACAACACTTGGTAACTTATTTATGCTGAAGACCTATGCTGTATCGCCTATGGTTTATGTGGTTTACGGGGTGTATGTGAGTATTGTATTTACTATGATTCTCTACACATTAGTATCTGTTTTTGGTAACATAGGTAAAGCTCTTGCTATGGTAGCGATGGTATTACAAGTTTCAGCTTCAGGAGGAACATTCCCAGTAGAGTTAATGGCCAAGTTCTTTCAATATATAAATCCTATGATGCCAT
>CAZKOJ010000127.1:0-13826 GCA_964554365.1 uncultured Clostridium sp.
AAACTATGAAATCTGGTTTGGTCAATAATTTATAATTGTAAATCTATAACAATTTATCTTGATGACATTGGCCGCTAGGCTCCATTTTGGCCAAAATGCCTTGTATTTACCTCGCATCGTGCGCCCTTGTATATAGGATCAGATCTACACCCTTATATAGTTAGGGTAATCTAATCGAAATGAGGCGTAGCCGTGAGCCAGAAGCTCATAGACGTTAAGACTAACCTCTATAATGGAGAACGCTATTAAGCAGTAACAACCCCACATATATTTAGAATACCCTTATAAAATACATTTTGTAGTTTTCCCCCTTTAAAAACGTCTGTCTGTTTAAAAAGATGCCAATAGCATATCATTTTTTAAGGAATCCCTTTTACAGCTCTCCTTTTAATCAATGACCCTTGAATGTCAATTCTTCAGTGTCTTTTGTTCCATTAACATAACCCAAGTTAAATGAATAAACAAGCGATTCAATAATTTTTTGTCTAAAAGTATCCCAAAACATAGGAAAACAACTATCCAAAATATGTATAGCAAAGTTGTTTATGTTAGTGTCGGATAAATATTCAGAATAGTAACTTTTAAAAAAATCAATTAGCCATGTATAATCGTATAATAAGTTTTCAATTCTACGTAAATAAAAAAGTCTTAGTGCTCTTGGATACTTAGAGAAATTCATAAATTGTCTATGTAATCCAGAAAAATGACATTCTTTCATTTCTTTATTATATTTTGTATCCATCATTACAAAAGATAACTTTGATATAGATTCTATTTCTTTTATACTCAATTTATACTTCCTATTGAATCTAGCAAATCTTAAAGCAGGTAATCTTGAAAAATAATAATCAAATAACTTTATTTTAAGCATTATAAATCTGCTTTCGTTAAGTAATTCAAAATAATTATTTGACTGAGAAGTTTTGATAATATCTAAAAAGTTTTCATCACTTAAATGTATTTAAAGCTTGGAAATATAATCCAATACATTCGTACTATAAAAATTGCAATGAATAAAGTCCCATATTCATAGTATAGAATACTTCGCATTATTGGCAAAACTAACTGTAGCTGCAGCATAACTTTTAATGAATCGTTCGCAACATTTATTTTAAGCGCATTTTAAATGTTAAATAAACCAAATAATTTTTTCTTCTTCTTTATTTCCATAAACTCTTGCATCTTCGGCTGATTTACAGCTGAATAAGCATAATTTAACACTATAACTTGAAACATATTAAACAACATTTCGTCGTCTATGTTTTCAACCCCATAACCTTTTAATACTTCAACTGAAGAGTTGACAATATCTAAAAAAATTTCACCTGTGTCACTAAACCAAATTTCTTTAGAATATACACGCTCATTCCACATATCTATAAAACCCTCTATAGCAGGTTTAGCTTGTACAGGTAAAAGATTCATTGTCCCCTGGCTCGCGTTATACAACTGTCTTTCATTATGTTTATTTATATGTGCCTCAATTAGTTTATTAAAAGACTTCCCTCTAAAGCCTTTTTCTAATTCAACAATATCTATTTTACTCAATTCATATCCCCCCACAAAAAAACTTTGTTTATTTTATTCATAATGCCAACTTATATAAAGATATGCTCAAAGGAATCATAAAAATAGTCTCATAACAAATCTAACAGATAATATTATTAGCAACACAGCTTGTCCGTTCCACTTCCAATCTTTGTAATGGCGCTGACCCATTACAAAAACTGTTCCAGTTTTTGTTGCTAATATCCTGTGCTTAACTACCAACCTAAGAATGCTCAATATCCATATATTTATGTTCTTATAGCTGAATTTATTTCAGCATTCCTTCCTGTAAGGCTGAATACTACTTTTTTCTAATCTTCACTATTTCATATTATCGAATATCATTATATACATACATCTGCACCCATAGTGTCTAGGTAACTTAGGAATTTTATTTAACTTTCCTTTTCTATATTTCATCTTTTCAGGATGACAGACTCTACACTTATCATTATTTGGTGGCAAAATTTCTATACCATTGCCTATACCACGATTAATTGAATCTATAAGACTCCTTAATTCCACATTATTACAAGCTTCAAATGATTTAGTATGTGTATAGACAAAAGTTAAATTCTTTGTGTTAACTTCTAACCCATTAATCATTCCACCTTCAACTTTACCACCAAGGTATTTTTCAAGAGAAGGACAATTAATCTCTTCTAACGTCCTATTCATTAGCCTATTATATATTTTCATTTGTCTCTCTCCAAGCAATTCGCAAAGTGCAATTTCAGCCTTTAAAACTTTTATAAATTCAGGAGTATTTTTTAAATCATTATAGTTAAGTCCATCATATACCTCTCTTACTCTTTCTATACACCGTATATCAGGTTTACTCCAGTCACAATTTACGCCCCTTGGAAATACTTGTTTTAACTCATATTTCCCTACAGCTCTCTCAGCCTTTTCAAACTCCCTTCCATCCAAAAGCTTGTATAGAGTTTTTATTAAAGACTCTTTCTCTTCTTCTTTATGTTGAAAATAAGAGTCAGTTAATTGTTTTCCTTTTTCTGTAAGCACAAGTAAGTTTTTATTACTGGCTATTTTTATTAGACGTTCTTTGGGAATACTTTTCAAAACAAGTTCAACTAACTCTGCTTTCTTAATATTGGATTTAGGCTTTATTTCGTATTCGCACAATAATGACTTTAATTCTTTTATAGTCATTGGAGTAATTAATTCCTCCAATCCAGCCTTCTTCATTATTTCCTGTTTTATATAGTACTGAACCCTACTATCAATATTCTAAAGTATGCTTTTGAACCTACTATTTCTTATATAGTCATTTAGTTGTTTGTTATTTAAGTATTTCAAAAATTCAAAATCCATATCCATTAAATTATCTGAACTTACAGTATCAGCTCTATTAGGTGTTTGCTCATCTTTCTTGAATATAGAGCCAATTAAAGTACTGAAAAATCCTATTATATATTACCTCTCTCTATTGTGATTTATCATTTAAAAAATTAAATTATCATTATAAAATGGATATCTAGAAAATATCATTTAATTATTAGTAACTAAATCATAAAATACATTCTCACTAAGAATTTGCAAATCTTGACCATCTAAAATTAGCTTTTCCGTTTTTTTAAGTTTAGAACTTTTACCACCTTTAACATTAGAACAATAATCAAAGTTACCCATTATTAAAAAACTAGTTTGTTTTGTTACACCATTTAAACAATACCCTCCCAAATTGACCACTAATTGAGCTGCTTCTTTTCGGGTCATTCTTTCTAATTGCCCAGTAAATGTACAATATTTATCATATAGAGGATGTTCTACATTTATCTTTGTTTTATCAGCTGTTAAACTCCTCAAATCAGTATGTTTATGCTTATATAGAGAATTTAAATCAATATTATTTTCTGATATACACCTAAATATTTTCAAAAAACATTCATATGTAATTCTGCAATCCCCTAAAGCTCTATGATTATCTTCTATATTTATATCTAAGTTTTTAGCTACTGTAACTAATTTATGATTTTTTAATTCGGGGTAAACCTTTCTTGATAATCTCATTAAATCTACAAAATCGTTTTCTAACTTGTAACCTAAACTTTCCATTAAATTATCATATAAAAAATTAATATCAAAGTTAATATTATGACCTACTAAAATATCATTCTGAATAAATTTAATAAATCTAGGTAAAACCTCTTTAATCCTTGGAGCTGTTTTTAGCATTTCATTAGTTATTCCTGTTAATTTTGCTATGAATTCATCAATATAATTACAATCAGGCTTTATAAGTGATTGAAACTCATCAACGACTATCCCCTCTTTTATCTTTAACGCTCCAATCTCAATAATTTCATCATAACTAGGGTCCAATCCAGTAGTTTCTATGTCAATAATGGTATAACTGGAGGGTATAACCGTAAGGGATTTCCCTTTGTTTCTTTTAGTCTTTTGCGAATCTCCCTTATATTCAATGCTTATTCCATCATTTCCAACTATTACTTGCATATATGAACCTCCTTTACCTATCTATAAACAAGTCTTAGAAACTTAAGTCACTACCAAATCTATCTTTAAAATACTTTTGCAAATCCTCTTTATTATCGAAAAGAATAGATACATTCATATCTTTATAGTTAACTTTATTAGTAAAACAGCATTTTCTTATTAAATACACTTTACTAGATAGCTTATTATTTTCATCTTTATATTTCACAGTGTCCTTTTTTAACAAACTAAATTGGTATTTTGATTCTCTATCCTTATCTTTCATAATAAATAGAGCATTATCTTGAATACGTGAAAAATCTAAATCTTCCAAATCATAAATTCCAGTAGAAAAGTAACATAATACTCCATCATTATAGTAACTGTATAATCTTTCACTACAAGTAAACCCTATTAATTCTACTTTTGAATCCTTAACCATTAAAATTCCACTACCAAGTTCCTCAATACGTTCCTGCAAAATCATTATAAAACCCCTTTCTCAGCTTCCTATTCTTCAGACTGTTCTAATGAACCACTATAAATAGAAAAGTTCTTTTTCTGCATTTCTAATAAATGCATAGGAGCTATTCTAATAATATTTTCATTAACTTTAATTACAGCAGTTTCATAAACTCTATTAATACAATTAGGCTTTGTCTCTTTAGTTAAATACCCAATAACTTCACATTCATAAGAAGCATTTTTATTTTTATAATAGATATCTTTTAGCTCCTTTGCTTTAGGACTTAGTAACTTCCATTCTTTTAGTTTATCTACTTTTTCATCAATACTATTAAAGGTTAACATTACGGAAATAATATCATTAATCTTGCTAGCTTGCATAAAAGTCTTCCCCCTCTTTTATTGCCTCGATAAATCTTATTTATATAATCAGTTCTACATTTAGCATTATATTCCTTCTAATTATATACAATTATTTTCACAATACCCCTAATATACCTTTTAATAGTAAATTTAAGCCTGTTATTTACAGTGAATTTCTATAAGGCAGAGTTATTTCTATCATAAACAATATAGCTGTACTACTCCTATACGATAAATATTTAGAAAGAGTATTATATCTCATTTCTCCATTTATAGATTCACTAATCTTTGTATAAAAAAGCTCTCTAAATCTAATGGTGTTGAAATAGATGAAGACGCTATAGCACTCTCTGAGTTAGTGCAATAGATTTTTAGAAATGCTATTAGAGAAGGAAATGAAAGCAATCTTTATATTCTTAGTGAGAGGATGAGAACATTGTTATAAAATTGATTGACAAGGATACAACTTAATAATATAGCTTGTATCTCTTATTTTTGATGTCTGTTGTATGGTAGTAGACTTATTATAGCTGTAAAGAATACCTTACATCTATAAGTAATATATCCTGCTTAGGAATTTCAATTTCTAAAAATCTTCTTCCACTATTCTAATTTTATATTTTCTTAAAAATTCTAATGCCCCTTCAATATCTACCTCATGAGCAATATGCATATCTACTTGTAACGTTCTTGGAATATATTCTATATATTTTGATTTAAACCATTCATTTTCTTTTGTTCCTCCTAACAGTTCCTTTGCATCCCATTTCTTATTTTTAATGGCATTCAATGTTTCGTCCAAATGGTATTCTCCTTTTATTTTAATTCTTCCAAAACTATCACATCTCTCAACTTTAACTTCCATTGCTTTAAGCATCCATACTAATGTCCTAAATACTTTAGTACCAGTAAATGTTTCAAAAATCATTTCATCTTTATTTTTCCAGATGATTCTCTCATCATAGGCAACCTTATATATTTTATAAGGTCTTCTGAGATCATTTAATAAGTCATATGCAGTATCATTTATATATTTAAATTCCTTATCAGTACATAGTAATTCCCATATTTTTTCAAGTATTTTGGAATGAAGTTTCCTTTCTCCACTAGAATACAAGGGAGGATTAGCATTAGATGCCTTTTCTACATATACCTTATTTGTTTTAATATCAACATGTACTATAGTCCAGAGCTTACCTGCAAGAATAATATTACTTCCTTCACTTATAAACATATTCTTATCTAGCTTACCAATATTTTTATTTCCATACTTTACTATATATTCTTCAGAAGTCATAAAAACTGAATAAAACTCCTTATTTCTAAGTAATCTTTCTCCTTCAATTCCAACTATATATTCATTTCTCCCTGAAATAATCTCTAAATAATCCTTTTCTACCATATATTCTATTAGTAATTTTATCTTATCCTTATTAATAGTATTAAATATAGAAATACTATCTATTCTAGCTATCAAATCTTTAAAAACCAATCCATTAGTTTCATTACAAAGTGATATTATCTGATGAAATAAAATATCATAAGGCATTGGATACCCTTTTGATGGTTCTATCCATTTTTCAAGCAAAAGTTCCATAACAGCTATTGACTGCAGTAAACTATCTTCATGAGTTGTATAAAGCTGCAGCATCTGACTTGCCTCTTTTTTTCTGCCTGAACGCCCAAGTCTTTGCTTTAATGATGAAACTGTAAAAGTACTATCCATTTGAATTATAAATTCAACGTCTCCAATATCAATGCCAAGTTCCAGTGAACTTGTAGCAACTATACTCTTAGGTAAATTTGATTTAGCCATAGTTTTTTCTACATATTCTCTTTCTTTTTTATCTATAGATGAATGATGTGCATAATAACTTTCTCCAGCTCCTTCTCTTTCTGACAAACGATTTAATAGTACGGTTGTTTCTTCAACTGTTCCTCTACTGTTGCAAAATATTATGGATTTGCTGCCTTTAGTTAATTCTCTAATATCTTCATATAGCTCAATTGGAATTTTCCCATCTTTACCACACTTAAAATGCATAAGTGAATAGTAAAGCTCTTTATCACTATTTCTTTCTTCAACAATCTCAATATTTTCCCTATTATCTAAGTTAACCCACCATTTGACAAAATCAAAATTATCAATGGTTGCTGATAAACCTATTATTCTAGGTGTATTTTTAACATAATACTTAAGTCTATATAATAGAGATCTTAATTGAACTCCTCTCTCACTATTTAAAAAGGAGTGAATTTCATCTATGATTATAAATTCCAAATCTTTAAATAAAACACTAGCACTTTCATTTCTGTTTATTAATATACTTTCAATAGATTCTGGTGTTATTTGTAATATTCCTGATGGATTTTTTATAAGTTTTTTCTTTTTGTTTTGATCTACATCACCATGCCATTTATGTATTGATATTTCAAGGTTATCACAAAGCTTATCTATTCTCTCAAATTGATTGTTTATCAGCGCTTTTAGTGGAGAAACATATATTACTTTTAAAGATGTTTTTGCACTTTCCTCAATTAAACTTAATATAGGCAAAAAAACTGCTTCTGTTTTTCCTGAAGCAGTTCCTGAACATAAAACTATATCCTTAGTGGTATTAATTATAAGTGGAATAGTCTTATCTTGTATAGGAGTAAAACTATCCCACTTCATATCCCACACTTTTTTTTGCATTTTTTTAGACAATAAATTAAAAGAACTCATACTTTTCACCTGCTTAATTTGCTTTTTGAAAACGAGTTTTTATATTATTAGTTTCACTGTTATTAATAGTATTTACGTCAAAAATTTCCGAACGATCAAAATTAGAATTTTGTTTTATTATATTAAGGGCTCCTATAAAATCCCTTACTATATCTCTAGTTGTCATATTTTCTTCAGCACCAGGCCTTGAATATTCCTTTCGTATAAATGCTTCTATTTCATTATCGGATACGCTAGTCTCATATTCATAATGTATTCCATGAATATTTCTTATTTTCTGGAGTAACACAAAAGTCTCCTCCATCTTTAATGGTACTAATCTTATAACAGGCTGAGTTAAATCTCTAAATTGTGAAGTTTCAAACGGATTTATTGCAAGTCTACTTTTTATAGCCTCATAACTAAAAAGTCCTCTTCGTTCATCTTCGAGAAATTCAGGCGTACCACCTATAGTTATGTACAAACCTTCAACGTTTCCTTGAAGAGTATCATTATATATTTTAAGAATAGTCTCGTAGTTTTTATCTCTTGTTTGGGGATGTGTTATCTTATACAAATTTATGGCTTCGTCAAAGTTTATAACTAAACCAGCATATCCAACCTGTTTAACAAATTGAGATATCACCTTTATATACTCATAATAGTTATTATCATTTATAATTTCTCTTACTCCAAGATCAGCTCTAGCTTCAGTTTTAGTTGTGTACTCTCCCCTGAGCCATCGCATAGCACATCTTTGAAGCTCACAATTATCATTTACATATCCCTTAAAATATAGGTTTAAAATTCTTGCAAAATCATATCCTCCAGTTAATGCATCCATTTTCCCTACAATTTTGTTAATTTCTAATTCTACATCTTTTATAAATTCTTCATTTCCAAATTCTACTGAACCGTAACCCTTTTCAACAGATACCTTCAATTGTACTTCACTAATCCATTTATCAAGTATAGTTGGAAGAGCATTACCTTCAGGTACAGTAGCAATTGATATATTTTTTATTAATTCAGTATATAGCGCAACAGCTTTTCTTTCGCTACCGTATAATCGTCTTTCTGGAGTAAAATCAGCTTTTCCTACTACAAAATTCTCATTAAAAGCTATCTGCTGAATCAATGCCTGAATGAAGCTTTTACCACTGCCAAAAGGTCCTATAAAAAATTTAATTTTAGAAGCTCCTTTTTTCACCTCTTCTATATCCTTTAGTATTTGCTCAGCCTCTTCTGCACGACCAACCATTATATATTGAAGTCCTCTATTAGGAACAACTCCTCCATGTAAAGCAGTTAAAATTGCTCCTGAATCTCTCTTTTTTATTTTCATCTATTTTGCCCTCCTTTAATAATGCTCATCAATTCTTCATATTCTTCATATATCTCATAGCATTCTCCACTGAGTTCCATAATATTGTCATTTAAATATTCATTAGCCTTTTCGTTAATATTATTTATAAAAGTTCCTGCCATCATTCCATGGCTCTTAAAATAACTATTTGCATCAACAGTTGTTATCTTTAGATTTTCAAATTCTTTTAAAAATGTAGTTTCACTTTCACTAAGAGATTTTATAAAACCATCTATGTTTTCATCTCCAGCCATATCTGTAAAATCAAAAGCTTGGAGCGCTTCATTATTTAAAGCTTTATCTTCTGATTTTTTATCTTCTTCTAATACTGTATTTAAATTAAAAACACTTTCTTCTTCCTCTTCATAACCTTTTTCTCTAAATACATTTTGAAGAGCTTCACTTTGTTCATTTAACATGTTAATTTTCTTTATATTAAAATTGAATTTTTCTTTATTACTATTCTCTTCCTCTGATTTTGGTATACTTACTCTTCCATCATTATTGCCATTTTTTTGTACTAATTTAAATCTATCTTTAATTTTTTTACTCTCAGTAGTTTCTTTCGTATTTTCAATTAATAATTCTCTAAAGTTTTCAGGAAGAATATTTTCATTCACTTTTATTTCTCTCTTTTCTCCATTATTATAGCGAACTATATTCTCACTTAATCGAAACAATGCAGTAATCTCATCATACATTATATCTTTCTCAATGTATGTTTCGATTTTAACTTCTACATTTTTCGTATTTCTTGCTATAACAGCACTGCTAAATAAATATTTATTCTCAGCTATTTCCTTTTTATCATACCATTGATTTATTAAACTCTTTTCTTCTAAATTGTAAACCTGATTTAATAAAGTTACCCCTTTTTTAAAAGTGTTATAAACTTTATTTTTATGCTCTTTAAAAAATTCAGTTTCTCTACAATTTTTTATAAATGGTTTCCATAAAGTAAAAGATATTTTTTCCAAATTATTTTCATTCTCTATGATATTTTCGTATAATTTACTCATTCTATTTGTCTCAAAGGAATTCCATTGTTCAGCAAGTTCTTTTTCTCCAAGTTCATATAAAAAATCACTTAACCAATGAGGAATATAATTTTTTAACTTACAATGGATATCTTTATAGTTTTCATATAACTTTTCTATCATACTAGCATTAAAGGAAGCCTGCCTATTAAATGCATAGTTAAGTAATTCATAGACAAACAAAAATATATAACTTAAATCTGTATTTAAATATTCTCCATTCAAAGCTCTATCTCTCCAATAAAAATACCACTTCTTTTGCTTCTGATCTAAATCTCTAAAAGTAGTCCAATACTTAAATAAAGGTTTAAATTCACAAATAGTTCCCTTGGTATTTCTATATTTAAAGGAATCCTTTACAAAAGTATCATTATCTGTAGATATACTTACCTCAAAGGTAATACCACCCATTTGCCTTTTATTTTTATCAGGATTTTCTATTTTATCTAGAAAATCTAATATATATTTAGGGGTTTTTAAGTGTGCATACTTAGGTAAAATAATATCGCTAGCAGAATAAAATTCACTTATTTCTTTTATACTATAGTCCTGAGTT
The DNA here is from genome assembly GCA_964554365.1 of uncultured Clostridium sp. Lineage (GTDB taxonomy): Bacteria > Bacillota > Clostridia > Clostridiales > Clostridiaceae > Clostridium_AM. Next base: position 10,497 of record CAZKOJ010000127.1, read on the forward strand.
AAACAACTATTAGTTAAATTATTACTGCTCTCAAATTTTTTTTCCTTGCATAATACAATTTTTTCTTCTTCACTTTTATTATGTTGGATAAGTTTATCATCTCTAAACCATTTATGAATAAAGAGCATATCAATCCATCCTAAAAATATAGGAACATATGTCCAACAAAATAATAAATATAAAATACCTCTTTTATATCTTTTTGTATAAAATAAATGTATTCCAAGTCCACCTAAAAATAGAGCAAATATGTAGCAAACTTTTTTTGATCTTTCTTTTTCAATCATGTTTTTTCTCCATCTATATAAAATAACATTGTCATATTTTATTATATATTGTAAATAATTATATTAATTACTATTATATCACAATCCATTATTTTTTTGTTTAATAAAGCTCGCTATTATATGTTAGAAAAACATTGATTACATAAATTTTATACTTTAAAATTCTTTCTGCTCAATTTTTGAGTAACAAAACACTCCTATAATATTTTAAATCCACATGAATTTTTCCAATTTTGTCGCTGATACTGTCCTTACAAATTCTTATAATGTTAAACATAAAATTCAAATTAATTATGACATAAAAATTAGCCAGTAAAATTTCACTGGCTAATTAAAATCTAATTCCCTTTTGCTTTTTATTTTGCTACTTAACATTTGTTTCTTCCTTTCAGTGTTTAAATATATGCAATAAAAATTTCTTTATCCTGTACATACTTTCTCTCAGATTTGTACTCTTTATTTTTATTAAAGTTATATACCACGATGTAGCTGATGTATTCATTGAAATATCTTCTTCATTAACATAATCCTTAAGCATAGTTTCTATCTCTAATGGATTAAAAGTCATATCTATATCGAAGTTAACCGCAATATTCCATGGACTGTTATATTTTCTTTTAACAGCCTATCAATATCATAATTAAAATACTTTAATACTTTGCATCTATATGTAATTGTATCCTGCTTTGGTATCTCTATTTCTAAATATACATGGTCGGGTACATTCTTATCTTCTTCTAAAACAATAAGATATGATTCTGGTAATTTTATTTTTATCTTACCTTCCTTTTTGCTGCTGTGATCTGCAATTTTTACTGCCATCTCAAAACCATATCTAAACATTCTTATAGCCATACTGTTTTCATAAATTGTTTGGAATTCTATTTCATATTCATAAATGTTTTCTCTATCCACAACCTTTATATGCATATCAGCATAAAAGCTTATATATCTGCTAATCTTATTTTCAAAATTTTGTCTTATTGTTGTAAGTATAGTCAAAAGAACATTCTCCACTTAAATATTTGAATTTACGAACTTTTCCAATTCTTCATCTTCTCTTTCACTCACTTTTTGTTTTAAATTAATAAAGCTAAAGTAACTTGCAATACCTTCAATCATGCTGTCTTTCCTACTGCTTTTATTAAGCTTTATATTCAATAATTTTGCTATCTGTATAAGATCATCCTTCTTAAACTTTTTCATATACTCTATAATTTCTTGCTTTTCTTTATTCTTAATCTTATCAATAATTTTTTTATAGCTATTCTCATCTGTAGTTATATTAGAAATTGTATCTTTCTTATTAGATTTTTTTAAAGATTTGTCTTCAATATTTGTAGTACTCAACTTTAAATATATATCATCAATCATTTCATCCACAGTTTTGTTTTCATATGATTTTAAAACTTTCTCAGCCCTAGAAAGGATGCTAATTAACTCTTTTACCTTCATATCTGTACCTCTCATTTAAATTCGTAATAAAAATTCCTTAATAATATTCCTGATTTGCTTGCATTGTTTTGCTGCAACGGTTCGTAACTTTTCTAATTGAAATACTGGGTAACTAAGTTCGTATGCTTTCGGAATTCCATCACCTGCATTTAAATAATTTTCAAAAACCTTGTCTCCAAAGCTTTTCTTTAATGTATTAATTGCTGTTATCTGAGTTCCTTTGGGCTCATTATTATATTCTTTTACACAATTAATAACAACACCTATCAATTTTGTTTCTACATACCCAGCACAACTTTGTTTCAATAAACGATTCAAGTGATTTACTTTTTTATAAATAGATGGTATTCCATAGCAGGATAATCTATCTGGTATTGTTGGTATTAAGTAATAATCACTAGCAAACAAAGCGTTCTGAGTAATATAATATAAATTTGGTGGACAGTCTATAAATATTAAATCATAGTCTTCTTTTACCTTTTTTATAATATTATTTATTATTTGAAACTTATACATTGACGAATTTACGAGATTATTCTTAAAATCTGGTTTTGAGTATACTGCTATGTTCATATCTGTAAATATTAAATCAGGATGTGAAGAAATTAAATCTACATTAGTATATTTTTTATCTATATCTGATCTAACTGACTTCTTTAGTATAAATTCTCTAACATCTAAATTTTGATTCTCGTCTATCAAAAATGCTCCAATTAAATCATTTAGAGTATTACCTTTTTTCTTAATTACTTTTTCTTCAAATACATCTTCCCCTAAACATACTGTAGAAAGGTTACACTGCGCATCTGCATCAATTAAAAGAATCCTTGGAGCTCCTTTGGTTCCAAAATAAGCTTCAATTTCTTCATGTTTCATATGCTGCATACCTACAGCTAAATGATGAGCCAGTGTTGTTTTTCCTACTCCTCCCTTCCAATTTAGAACACTAATAATTTTACAACTCCCCGTAATGATCTCCTCCATAATCAAACTCTATTAATATTTGTATTCTGTTATATTTGCGATTAGTATAATATTTTAAATTACATGGATAATAATGTTAAATTAGCAGGTGCTGTATTTGATTATAATTATCCTGAATAGAATGGACAATTGTATTTATTTTTCCCAATCAGAAGATTATAATTATGTGAACATAATTTAAAGTTGATTAATCAATAATTTTCTAAAAATGCAAACAAAGCCACCGACCATAAAAAAATTCGATGGCTTATCTACAATATAAATTATTGTATTTTCTCCTTCAATACTTCCTTTAAAAGATCCACATCACTTTCTTCCTGTGGATCATTAGTCCCCAATTCTCCACGAAAATCTTTAGCAAGGATAGCTTTTTTCATTAGGTCTATTTTTTCTACAGTGTCACAAAGTTCTTTTGCTCGTTGTTCCTTTTCTAGGAGATTATCTAGGATACAAACAATTTCTTTTTGTTCTTCAATTGATTATTCAAGAGAAACTTCCAGTTTCTGTAACGACCCCTGTGATACAAGGCGGACCCCAAAGGTTCGCCTTAAAATTCTTCGTTAACAATGTTCGTAGCTTCCCATAAATTTAAATATTCCTCTAC
>CAZKOJ010000128.1:0-13799 GCA_964554365.1 uncultured Clostridium sp.
ATTTGTCCCGCAATAAAACAATACTATGGGTTAATTGTGTTTAAGGTTCTCTATATACTTCTATGTCACTCCCAAATGGGTCAACTATATTATTATGTAATAAAACATATTGATTTAAAGTAAAAATTTTATGTTTAAATTTTGGAAATGCAGCATGTAAAATATCTCTAATAGCTTTAGTCATAGTCAATATAATTTCAGACTTTTCTAGCATACTTTGGGTAAGCTGAACGGCTTCTCTATTGCTTATGTCTATTTCTATATTATCTTTAATAACCTCAGCAGAATTTTTAGAAATTTTACTATTGTTTACTATAGATATACCTGCAGAAATGGCTTTTACGCCTTGAACATCACATAAAAAATTAAATATTGCTTCAGCCATACAACTTCTACAAGTATTACCTGTACAAACAAATAGTATGCTTTCCATGCTTAACCTCCTGTAAAACTTATACTATAGTAATATCAAATCCAGCAGCTTTTTTCAATCTATTCATCACAGCTACTCCAACCCCTGTTTCCTCAAAAGCTTCAGATATTATAACATCTACATTTTTATCGTCAAAACTCCTAAGTGTTTCAAATAGATTTCTAGATATGCTTATCATATCTTCCCTGCTGCCTAAAGATATTACTATTCCTTTTCCATAGTAGTTTTTAGTTTCATCCGTAGCCATTATACCAACTACTTTGTTTTCGTCTATATAATTTTGCACTATTTTATTAATTTTTGCAATAGTTTTTTGTAAATCTCCTTCAATAACTTTTACCGGTGCCTTTGGCGCATAGTGTCTATACTTCATCCCTGGTGATTTTGGCTTAAAGTCTTTATCTGGTTTTTTCATTATAGCAGGGTCTATATATGCCTCTTTATCTATTTCCCTTATCATTTCAAGAGTTATACCACCAGGTCTTAAAATGCATACAGGATTTACAGTACAATCAATTACAGTTGATTCAACACCTATATCACACATTTCTCCACCAATGATATAATCAACTTTCCCATTCATATCTTCTATACATCTTTCCACGTCTGTAGGACTAGGTTTTCCTGAAATATTAGCAGAAGGTGCTGCTATTGGCAAATCACATTTTCTTATAAATTCCCTAGCTATAACATTAGAGGGCATTCTAATCCCTACACAAGGAAGCGATGCACTTGTGATTTCTGGAATAATTTTCGATTTAGGTAATATTAACGTCATCGGGCCTGGCCAAAATTTTTCCATAAGTTTTTTTGCAATATCAGGTATTTCATTTACTAAACATTCTATTTTATCAAAATCAGCTATATGTACTATTAAAGGATTATCCTGGGGTCTCCCTTTAGCTTGAAAAATCTTTTTTACAGCCGAAGGATCTAATGCATTAGCTCCAAGTCCATAAACTGTCTCTGTTGGGAAAACTACAAGGCCTCCATTCTTTATAGCTTGTGCAGCTTCTTCTATAATACTTTCGTTTAAATTTCGTTCATCCAACATTTCTATTTTTGTGTTCATTTTTATTTTACCACCTTTTTATTTTATTAAATCACTTATATTGCAAACAAAAAATGAAAAGTGTATTTCATAGTCATAACTGTTAGTTAAAACCAATTTAATTGATAATTATAGTTTAATAGAATGCAAATTTCAAGTACCTAATATATAATTAATTTTCCTCACAGAAAAAGACTGGAAATCTAATTTTAAATTTCAACAGTCTATTAAAAAATTATAATATTTTTACCATTACAAGTCCCAGTAGTATACCACTTAATATTCCAATAGTGCTGGTTATGCCTTTCCACAATTTTGACGATTCTGGTATCATCTCACCACAAACTACATACAACATTATCCCTGAAGCAAATGATAAACATGCTCCTAATATATTCATTGATATATTAGCTATGTAAGCTCCAATCCAAGTTCCTATAGCTGTAGGGAATGCTGTTACAAAAGCATAAAATAATATTTTAGATATTTTTATCCTAGACGCCACTAACGGTGCCGCTACTGCAATGCCCTCTGGTATATCATGAACTGCAATTATCAAGCTCATTTTAATCCCAAGGGTACCTCCCGCTGCAAAACCACATCCCATAATTACACCTTCTGGAAAGTTGTGAATCATAAGTCCAACCGCCGCCATAAAAGCTACCTTCGTATGTCCGCTCATATTATCTAAGTTTATTTTGCTGTCTATAAAGGCTATAACCATAATTCCCATTATGCAAAATACTAAAGTTCCAATAAAGCTCCATTTATTAAGCGCTTCTGGTATTAAATCAAACACTACTACAGATAGCATAAGGCCTCCAGCAAACCCAATCATGGTTCCCAACATCCTGTTAGATGGCTTTTTCACTATGACCCCTAAACACGCCCCTAACATCGTACCTATTAAAGATACAGCACTTCCTATAATTACAATATAAACCATATTTTCCTTCAATAAATCACCCTTATTAATCATTACTATATATACTATTTTATTTATTCAACTTAGTATATATGCTATAAGGCATCTGAAAAGAAATAACAAGTCAACGATGTAACTATATACTTGAATGTTATACGTTATAGTATTGAGAATTTTCACGATAAAATTTAATTTTCTCTACTGATTCTGATGTGAATTCAGCATTAACACAGCTTTTATATATAAGATCTAAAAGAGGGTACTTATTAAGTGAACCTCTTTTTATTATAGTATAGTAATAATCATACTCTGGATTTAAGTTTTTAATTCTATCGTATTCATAAGCTACATATGAGTGATTTTTTAAGAAATTCATGCTAATAGGTAACATTCTTTCACTTCTAAACCTAGACGTAGAAAGTAATATGATTTTAAAATCCGTTATTTTTCTAGCACTATCCTCTGATATAATATCTTCCACATGCACTAATACTACTTTGTCACAAACTATATTAATTCTTTTATGGGTTAATCCCAAATCTATTCTTAATTTGTATTCATCATATCTAAAATCAAGAGATTCTTTATTAATTCTTATAAAAATTGCGAGTAGTGTAAGTAACTCTATAATAATTAAATAAATTATGTAAAAAATATAAAATTTCTTATAAATAATTAATATAGCTGGCAATGCAAAAAAAATAAAGCACATAGACAGCATAAATCTCTTATAAGACTTTTTTTGCTTTCTAATAGCTTTATCTATATTCATAGTTCCCCTCTTTTCTTAAAGTTAATAAATAAATTTTAATTATTGGTTATTTCCCATAGCTTTCATTTTTTCTGCTTGATCAGTGGTTATCAATGCATCTATAACTTCATCTATGTCTCCATCAAGGTAGGAGTCTAATTTGTATAAAGTTAATCCTATTCTATGGTCTGTAACTCTTCCCTGAGGGTAATTATAGGTTCTTATTCTTTCACTTCTATCTCCAGTTCCAACTTGGCTCTTTCTATCTTCAGCTATACCTGCACTTCTCTCAGCTTGTGCTCTTTCAAAAAGTCTAGATTTAAGTACTTTCATAGCTTTTTCTTTATTTTTAAGCTGTGATTTTTCATCCTGACAAGATACCACAAGTCCTGTTTCTAAATGAGTAATTCTTACTGCTGAGTCGGTAGTGTTAACACACTGTCCACCATGACCTGATGCTCTAAATACATCTATTCTTATATCATTTGTATTTATAACCAAATCCACATCATCAACTTCAGGCAAAACTGCAACCGTAGCTGTTGATGTATGTATTCTTCCACTAGATTCTGTATCTGGAACTCTCTGAACTCTATGGACTCCACTTTCATATTTTAATCTGCTATAAGCTCCTGCTCCTCTTAGCATAAATACAATTTCTTTAATTCCACCTATATCTGTAGCATTTATACTTATAGTTTCAATTTTCCATCCCCTACGTTCTGCATATCTAGTATACATTCTTGTAAGGTTTGCAGAAAATAGTGCTGCCTCGTCTCCTCCGGCTCCACCTCTTACTTCTACAAATACATTTTTATCGTCATTAGGATCTTTAGGTAAAAGTAATATTTTTAATTGTTCTTGACTTTCTTCAATAAGAGTTGTAAGTTCTTTTATTTCTTCTTGAACCATATCTCTCATTTCTCTGTCAGACTCATTTTTTAACATTTCTTTATTATCCTCTAAATCCTGTTCTGCTTTCTTATACTGTCTGTATTTCATTACTACTGTTTCTAATTCTGCATGTTCTTTACACAGCTTCTGCCATTCTTTTTGATCTGACATAATTGACGGATCACTTATTTTTATTGATAACTCTTCATATTTATTTTCTATAAATTCAAGTCTTTTTAACATAGTTTTTATCACTCCGTATAAATATTTTCACAATAAATAATTATATCACAATACTTTTACAACTCGCAACTGATTTCCATCTTTGCTTTTATAACTCTATCTCTTCCTGCTAAATCCTTTATGCAAATTATATTAGTGAAATTATTCTCTTTTAGTATACTACTTACTGCATTTTTTTGATCATGACCTATTTCAAATATTAAAACGCCCCCATTACTTAACAATTTTAAACTTTGAATTGTTATTTTCCTGTAAAAATCTAGCCCATCTTGGCCTCCACTTAAGGCCTCATAAGGTTCATAGTCCTTTACATCCTCCATTAAAGTTGAGATAACTTCATCCTTTATGTATGGGGGATTTGAAGCTATCATATCAAATTTTTCTCCACTATTTATAAAATGTTGTAACAAATCACTTTTTACAACTTCAACTCTATTTTCAAGTTTAAATTTTTTTATATTCCCTGAAGTTACTTCATATGCAATATCAGATATATCAGCACATTTTACTTTGTCACATTCTGTGAATTTCGCAATAGATATACCTATTATACCGCTTCCACAACACAAATCACATATATTTTTTAAACCATCTTCTTTTACATGATTTATAGCACATTCTACTAAAATCTCTGTATCAGGTCTTGGAATAAGAACTCCTTTTTTAATGTAAAATTCAAGCCCCATAAATTCACATTTACCTAACATATACTTTATAGGCATTTTGTCTTTTCTTAGATTGACAAGCCTATAATATTCCTTTGCTTCTTCATTGCTTACCTTATAATCTCTATTTAAAATAATAAAAAGTCTATCTTTTTCTATTATTTTTTCAAGTAAAAGTTCACAATCTATTCGATAACTATCAATGCCTGCTAATTTTAAAATTTTATATCCATCTTTTAAAAGTTCCTCTATTTTTAATGTTTCTTTCTCCATAGTCACCTCCATTATCCAATCATTACTCTCTAATTTCATTATGATCATAATAAATCATTAAATTATTTTCGCTACAAAATATGAAAACATATTAACTTTCTAACCCCAATTCTTCACAGTCAACATTTTCTATACCTTCTGCAGATTTAAGTGCTGTTAGGGCTACTTCTAATTGTTCTAAATCAGGTTCTTTAGTTGTGAGTTTTTGTAGCATTAACCCTGGATATGAGGTTATTTTCGCTAAAATACTATTGCTTTTCCCCATCCATTTTATAAGTTCATAAGTTATTCCTGAAACTACTGGTAAAAGTGCTAATCGATATAATATTCTTTGCCATAAACTATTCCATCCTGTTAGAGAAAATAACACTATACTTACTATCATAACCAAAAACATAAAGTTAGTACCACATCTAGGATGAAATCTTTCAAATTTTTTAGCATTTTCCGCTGTAAGCTCTCTACCACTTTCATAACAAAATATAGCTTTGTGTTCTGCTCCATGATACTGAAAAACTCTATTTATATCTTCTAATTTTCCTATGAAAAATATATAAGATAAGAAAATTAATACTCTTATAACTCCTTCAATTATATTTAATCCTATAGTATTATAAATGCCTATTTTCTTAAAAACATTAGCTGAAAAAGTAGGAAGTATAAAAAATAACAATGCGGCTATTACCATAGATATAACTAAAGTTACGCCCATAATCACATCATCACTTTTATCCTTAAACATATTTTTAAACCATTTGTCAAATTTACTAGGTTCTGATTGTTCCTCCTCTTCAAAAAAAGATGCAGAATAATTTAATGTATTTATTCCTATTATTAAGGATTCTATTAAGGATACAAATCCTCTTATAACAGGTATCCCTAATATCTTATTTCTTTTTGTATAAGGTATAGTTTCCTTTCTATCCAATACTATTTCACCATTAGTTTTCCTTACGGCTGTAGCTATTCCTTTCATTCCTCTCATCATTACGCCTTCGATTACCGCCTGTCCTCCAACAGAAGTTTTAGTTGCCAATTACTTCACCTCATTTTTATTTTGCATTTCGCATTTTATTTTATACTCAAAATAACATTTTGGGCAAAGTGCTTCATATTCAATATTATCCTGTTTATCAATAGCTATTTGCTTTCCTTGAAACACAAAATCTCCATTTATTTTTCTTCCATTTACAAGCGCCTTTTTACCACAATTACATATAGTCTTTAGTTCTTCTAAACTATGTGCAAGCAAAAGTAATCGCTCACTTCCCTCAAAACCATTCATCTGAAAATCCGTCCTAAGTCCATAACAAATAGTTGGTATATCCTTCATTACAGCTATTTTAAATAACTCATCTATCTGTTGTTTTTTAAAGAATTGAGCTTCATCTGCTAAGATACAATGCACCTTACCCTTTTCTTTTATCCAATTTTCTACTTTTTCATAAATATTTATATCTTTATCCAAAAGTATATCAACTTCTCTAGTTACACCCAGCCTTGAAACCACATTGCTTGAACCCTTAGTGTCCGCCTTAGGCTTCATAATGATAACTTTCATTCCTCTTTCTTCATAATTATGAGCTACTTGAAGTAAGTTAGTTGATTTACCGCAATTCATAGCCCCATACCTAAAATATAACTTGCTCATATCAATTACTCCTCTGTATTTTTAACCTTTTATATTTTATTTACTAAACAAATATATTTTATCAGACCTAATATATATATTAAAGAGTTGTTTTTTAAATATGCCTAAGTTGTTTGTTGACTTAAACTTCTCTATTATGTTATAATACAGGAGTTAAAAATAGAGGTATATCCTCAAATTCGAAAGAGGTGGAAAACATGAGAGAAGGCATACATCCAGAATACTGTCATGATGCAGTAGTTAAGTGTGCATGTGGAAACTCTTTTACAACTGGTTCAACTCAAAAAGAACTAAAGGTGGAAATATGTTCTAAATGCCATCCGTTCTACACTGGCAAACAGAAATTAGTTGATGTTGGCGGTAGAGTTGATAAGTTCATGAAGAAATTTAACTTAACTATGGAAGACAACAAATAAGATTTAATTTTTTAAAAGCTTATTATAAAACCTGTCCTTTTGTGTAAAGGACAGGTTTTATTATTTATCTCCGTTTTTAGTCATATCCATTTTAATTACTAAGTTTATAAACTCTTCATTATTTTTTGTTTTTGACAAAAGACTGATTAACTGCTCTGTAACATTTTGCGTATTATTATCATCGTATAATACTTTTCTTATGTTATATGCAGCTTCTTTTTCTATTTGATTTTCAAACAATAAGTCATCCCTTCTTGTTCCAGACTTATATATATCTATAGCAGGGAATATTCTTCTTTCTTGAAGTTTTCTATTAAGATGAACTTCCATATTTCCTGTACCCTTGAACTCTTCAAATATCATGTCATCCATTCTGCTTCCAGTTTCAACAAGAGCTGTGGCAAGTATTGTAAGACTTCCACCTTCTTCTATGTTTCTTGCTGCACCAAAGAATTTTTTAGGCATTATTAATGCTCCTGGATCTAATCCACCTGAAAGGGTTCTTCCAGTAGGCGTTATAGTAAGATTGTACGCTCTAGAAAGTCTTGTTATACTATCTAACAGAATTATTACATCTTGACCTTGCTCCACCATTCTCTTTGCTCTTTCAAGCACCATGTACGCAACTTTAGTGTGATGTTCTGGCTCTTCGTCAAATGTTGAGTAAATAACCTCTCCATTAATAGACCTTTGCATGTCTGTAACTTCTTCTGGTCTTTCATCTATTAAAACAACTATAAGTTTTACTTTTGGATGATTTTTAGATATACTTTGAGCTATTTTTTTCAGAAGAGTAGTTTTACCTGCTTTAGGTGGAGCAACTATAATTCCTCTTTGCCCTTTACCTATAGGAGATATTATATCCATAAGTCTTGTTGATAAATCTAACTGAGTAGTTTCTAGATTTAATCTCTGATTTGGATAGATAGGAATAAGTGTTTCAAATGGTTTTCTTCCAACTGCTCTTTCAGGATTTTCATCATTTACCTTTTCTACATAAAGCAGTGCTTTAAATTTTTCTCCTTCTTTAGGAGTTCTAACTTTTCCTTGAACTTCATCACCTGTTTTTAAATTGAATCTCCTTATTTGAGATGGAGACACATATATATCATCCGGTCCTGTCAGATAATTTTTACCTCTTAAAAAACCATAATTATTATTTTCTATTATTTCAAGTACTCCTCTTGCCGAGTTCGATTCATTTATCATCTCTTTGAGTTTTTCTCTTTTTTCTTCCTCACTGGTTTTCTGTTCTTCTACCTTATTTTCTGTCACTCTATTATCCGCTAATTTATTTTCTAACACTTCGTTTTCTTGATTGTTTGTATTCTCTTGTGATTTTGGTTCTTTATCACTATGTAAACAATCACTTTTAGGACTTATTTTTTCTCTAAGTACTATTCCATCTTTTTCAATATAAGCAGGAGAAACCTTTTTTATTTCTTCTATTAGTTCAGATTTCTTGTACTTAGATATATTTTTGATTCCTAGACTTTTTGCCACTTCCTTCAGTTCAGCAACAGTCATGCCATCTATATCCTTGCTTACCAAAAAATAACACCTCGCAATATTTAGTTTTTTATTATTTATATATAACCTTTTGGGAATGCTCAAGAGATTTTCAATTTGAAAGGCTACATCGTACAATACATTATACCCCTTTTTCCTGTTTTAATCCACATTTTTCACATTAAATATTTTATCTTTAAAAAATATTTGAAATACACTATATTTTTTCACCTTATACATATCCTTTTATAGTTTTCACAACTTACTTCATACAATTAAAAAAATAAAGGAATCTTTTTCAAAGGAATTTCCTTTACTTTTTTTAATTACATCATGACACGTAAATTCTTATTTATATCATTACATTTATCTACTATTTCTTTTACTTTATTATAATTTCCTATATAAAATAAAGGTAATCCTAGTGATTCACACCCGCCAATTATCAGTTCCCTTCTTACGAACTCATTAACACTATATCTATAACAATGATAGTTATCACAAAGAGAGCACTTTATTCTAATAACAATCCACCCATTGGTAACTTTAACCTTAAAGTAGGTGAAACTTCCATTAATTTTTTCTATTTCAAATAACGAAAAACTTTTAATATCATACTGTCCATATATATTCTTTATTGCCATACTTACATCCATATCCATTAACATAAAATCCCACCCTCTCTTTCACATATATTTTTATATATAATTATTTCTATAAACTTTATTAAAATCCTTCATGAAAATTCTGCAATTATTATTTTATTAGCCTACTTTTTTCGACAAAAAATCAAAAGCATATATAAGTATTTAAAATGCTTATATATGCTAGTAATTCTATATACTAAAATCCAATTTCAACATTATCTAAAGATGCTTTTATAAAATCTCTAAACAATGGATGCGGTCTATTAGGTCTTGATTTTAATTCTGGATGGAACTGAACCGCTACAAACCATGGATGATCTTTTAATTCTACAATTTCAACAAGTCTAGTATCCGGACTTGTACCTGATAGAATAAGTCCGGCGTCTGTTAATAATTTTCTATACTCATTATTAAATTCATATCTATGTCTATGTCTTTCATATATAACTTCTTCACCATACGCTTTAAAGGAGTTGCTGTCTTTAGAAAGCTTACATGGGTAAACCCCAAGTCTCATAGTTCCTCCTTTTTCATCTATATCTTTTTGATCTGGCATTAAGTCAATTACAGGATATTTTGCATTTTCATCTATTTCAGAGCTATGAGCATCTTTATATCCTACTATATTTCTAGCAAACTCTATTACAGCACATTGCATTCCAAGACATATTCCAAGGAAAGGAATTTTGTTTTCTCTAGCCCATTTAATAGTCTGTATTTTTCCTTCTACTCCTCTATCTCCAAACCCACCTGGAACTAGAACACCATCTAAGTCCTTTAAAGATTCCGCTACATTTTCCGCTGTAATATCAACTGCGTTTATCCATTTTATATTCACACTTGCATCATTAGCATATCCACCATGACTTAGTGCTTCAACCACTGATATATATGCATCATGAAGCTCAACATATTTTCCAACTAAACCTATAGTAACACTTCTGGAAAGATTTTTTGCATTATTTACCATATCAATCCATTCTGTGTTATCTATTGGATTACAGTTTAAGTTTAACTTTTCACAAACTAAAGTATCTAAACCTTCTTTATGAAGCATTAAAGGAACTTCATACAAGTTTTCTGCATCTAAGTTTTGAATAACAGCATTTCCATCTACATTACAGAATAAACCTATTTTTTCTTTCAAATCATCCGAAAGTGGTTTTTCTGAACGACAAACTATTACGTCTGGTTGAATGCCTATACTTCTTAATTCCTTTACTGAATGTTGCGTAGGCTTTGTCTTAAGTTCTCCAGATTTCCCAAGGTACGGTACAAGAGTAACGTGTATAAAGCACACATTTTCTCTTCCTACATCATACTTTATCTGTCTTATAGCTTCCAAAAACGGTAATGATTCTATATCTCCAATAGTTCCTCCAATTTCTGTTATAACTACATCTACATCTCTTTCTTTCCCAATCCTATAAACTCTTGATTTGATTTCATTAGTTATATGAGGAATTACTTGAACTGTACCACCTAAATAGTCTCCTTTTCTTTCCTTTGATATCACAGACCAATAAATTTTACCTGTAGTAACATTGCTATTTTTACTCAAATTTTCATCTATAAATCTTTCATAATGTCCTAAATCTAAATCTGTTTCTGCACCATCTTCTGTTACAAACACTTCTCCATGTTGATATGGACTCATAGTCCCTGGATCTATATTTATATATGGATCAAATTTTTGGATTGAAACTTTGCATCCTCTGTTCTTCAAAAGTCTTCCTAGTGAAGCCGCAGTTATTCCTTTTCCTAGTGAGGATACTACTCCTCCTGTTACAAACACATATTTTGTACTCATAAAATTCCTGCTTAAAAAGCAGTGTTCACCCCCTACACTCCGTAATATTAAGCACTTTACACCAAACCATAAATTTGGGTTCTCTGCTTATTTTAAATTTCCATATGATTTTTCCAAAATATTTATTGACAAAATTCTGGATTAGTCTTATAATAGAAAATACACTCCATTATAGAATGGTATTTTTGCGTTTTAAAACATACTTAATATTCTATCACATTTTTATTTATTACGCTATACCTTTTTTATGTTTATGAAATTTTTTTTATTCTACTTTTTCTATTCTATCTTCTGCTTCAAAATACATATTTCTTACTTTTGTATTCAATAATAATTTTTCTTTTGCCTTCTTAAAATTACCATTTATGTTTTTTGAGTTTACGCTTGGAAAATCTTCCTGCAGCATCTCCATATCATAACATTCATATTTTTTTATTAATAAGAAAAAAATATACCTACATTCCTTATCTTTTAAAATTTGAAATAATTCATGCCTACCTATACCCTTATATTCACAGAGAATATTTATTATTTTTTCGTATTGTTGTCTTTTATCATTAAAATACTTAGACATAAATACACCTCATCTTAATTTTTAATACTAACTTAAATGTTACCCAAATTTTAAAATTCTAAACCTTAAGGCACATTCAAAAAAATAATAGTCAATCTGCTAGCCTATTTTGTATCATATGCCTAATATTATAAATATAAAAACGCAGTCTATTACTAGCACTGCGTTTTTATATTTATTTCTAATAATGTATTTTGAGGCTTATTACCTGCTATATTCATAACATAATCTATAAATATATTGCCTCCCTCATCATCTAAATTAACAACTAGTTTATTAGTTTCAGTCTTTAATTCTATAGTGCCATAGGGAGTATTATACATAGATATATTATCTTTTCCCTTATGAAATTCCATTTTACTAGTAGTACTTCCTGTTCTTATAAGAGAAAATTTATCACCAGCTATCTTAAGAGTAGTTGTTGTACCCTCCATGCCAGAGATTTTAGTTTCTTTATAAATTGCATAATAAGTATCATCTTTTTTGTAGAAACTCCCTGGAGTTATTACTTCAATAACATCATTGTCTTCTCCTGTTTGCCTACTGGATACCGATATGATTGCTTTTTTTTTCATAAAGCTCATCCCCTTATAAAATAAATTATGCCAATATATACTTGTTTAATTCTTCTTCATCAGCTGGTTTCATTTCTATAAATTTATCTAAAGGATGTTTAAAGTAACCATACTTGATTTTTATACTTTCCTCATCTTTACCTTTGCAATATCTTCCTGTAACTTTAGCTGCAAATTCAATGTCTTCTTGTGTAGGTTCACCACTTATTATAACCATAGAACCATTAAAATCTTCTGCTAAAAATATTAAATCTTTTGTAGTCAAATATTTTTTTATTTCTTGAGCCTCATCTCCAGTTCTAGTTGATATAATTTTAGCTTTTTCTGAAACTCTAAAATGCCTTCCAATCTTAAGAATTTCTAAATCGTTATTAATAATATCCTTTTTTTTATTTAAAAGATCTCTTAATCTATTTGAGTAATTAGGTTCAGTAAGCTTACATCCACCTGCTGGTGATGGATAATCTTTTATGCCCCAATTTTCCGCTAACTCCATCTGAATCTTCCTGCTTCTTCCGGAAATGTCCATTAATTTTTCTCTATCAACTAATCCTTCTAACTCCATTTTTGTTGGCTGAATGTTTTTTGCACATAAAGGCCTTAATATTTTATCACTAAAACCAGACTCTTTCTTTACTATGTCTAGAGAATTTTTATTTTGTGACATAGGTCTTTGATTTAAAACTTCTCCTGTTATTATAAAATCAGCTTTGTATTTGTCCAGCATTTTTCCTGCATAGTTGAACATCATAGCGTGACAATCAATACAAGGATTTAAATTTTTTCCATATCCATGTTTAGGATTTTTCACAAGCTTAAAATGATCTTCTGAAAAATCAATAACTTCTAACTGAATATCTATCTGCTTGGCCATTTTTATGGCATTCTCCGCTCCAAAAAAATGAGATTTAAAACATATTCCGATTACCTCTACTCCTTGGTCTTTCATAAGTTTTGCTGCTAACGTACTATCTAAACCTCCGGACATCATTGCAAGTGCTTTAGTCATTTTAATCACCTTTCTATGGACTATAATTAATAGTCATTATTAATTTTTTTAAAACTTCTAAGTAATAGTTTAGTTAATTTCTTATATTTTATCAATAGATTAATTTTCATAATCGTATATTTTTTGCAAAACTATCAAACATTTTAAATACTATTACAAGCGTATTACGACGCAAATTTAGAGTGGCCTGCCACTTAAATATATTATTCTAAAAACCTTCCGTTTATTAACAAGGCCTAATGCTTCACTTATTTAAAACTACCTACCCACTCGATCATCCCGTCCTTGGGCTCCTCGTGGCTTGAATCCTCCTGATTGATTATTGGAAACTCCGACTCATTCTTCGCGGGAGTAAGCGATTCACACCAAATTA
>CAZKOJ010000129.1:0-13789 GCA_964554365.1 uncultured Clostridium sp.
TATATCACCCTCATATTACTTCTTAAGCTGTTTCGCTTTCTTTATTATATCATATAGTTTATTCAAGCCATCCATACGTGTCATGTTTACTACATCCATAGAAGCTATTTCACTTATTAACTTTTGCTGCTCTATATCCGACAAATTCATTTGAAGAGAAGTATCTAAAGATACATAATCACTAGCAGGCGCAGGTTCTTCATTACAGGAAGTGTCTTTAGAAACATTAGTAATATTACAATCGGTAATCTCATCAACATTAATGTCACTACTTTTTTCATTTTCAATTGTACGTAATATTTCTTTAGCTCTTTCTATAACTTCATTAGGTATACCTGCAAGCTTTGCCACTTCTATACCATAAGATTGATCTGCTCCCCCTCTTATTATTTTACGTAAAAACACAATGTCATTTCCAATTTCCTTTACAGATACGGAGTAGTTTTTTACGCCTTGAAGAACATCCTCTAGCTTAGTAAGTTCGTGATAATGAGTTGCAAACAATGTCTTACATTTAAGTTTTGTGTTTTTGCAGATATATTCTATTACTGCCCAGGCTATACTTAAACCATCATACGTACTAGTACCTCTACCAACCTCATCTAATAGAATCAAACTCTTATTTGTAGCATTTTTTAATATATTTGATACTTCCCACATTTCCACCATAAAAGTACTTTTGCCAGCAGCTAAATCATCTGAAGCACCTATTCTTGTAAATATTTTATCGCAAACAGATATGGTAGCTTTCTTTGCTGGTATAAAACTTCCTATTTGAGCCATTAAAACAATTAACGCTACCTGTCTCATATATGTAGATTTTCCTGCCATATTAGGACCTGTTATAATGAGAAGTTGCTCATCAGAAGTATTTATTAGAGTGTCATTTGATATAAAACTACCTGAAGATATCATTTTTTCTACTACAGGGTGTCTCCCTTCTTCAATATGAATACCTTCTGCATTATTAATTTTAGGTTTACAATAATTATTTTCTAAAGCCACAGTAGCAAGTGAACTTAAACAATCCACTTCTGCTAATATTTTTGCAGTTTGTTGCATCCTATGTACTTGCTTCTCTACTTTATCTCTAATAGTAGAGAAAATTTCATATTCAAGATTAATAAGTTTTTCCTCAGCGCCAAGTATTTTATCCTCCATTTCTTTAAGCTCTGGAGTTATATATCGTTCTGCATTAGACAAAGTTTGTTTTCTTATATATCTACCCTCTGGAATTGAACTTATATTGGATTTTGTAATCTCTATGTAGTAACCAAAAACTTTATTATATCCAACCTTTAAAGACCTGATACCAGTAATTTCCCTTTCATTACTTTCAAGGGATGCAATCCATTCTTTACCATGAGCCTTTGCAGATTTAAGTTCATCAATTTCTTTGTTATATCCTTCTTTTATCAGATTACCTTCTTTTAAAGATATAGCTGGATTATTATCTATGGCTTCGTCTAGTATTTCATGTATATCTTGCAGCTCATCTAAGTTTTTGCTCATATTATGAAGAAGAGTGCTTTTAAAACTTGAAATAATTTGCTTTACAATAGGTATTCTTTCTATAGATCCCTTAAGTGATATCAACTCCTTAGCATTAACGCTTTTAGATGATATTTTTCCTACTAGTCTTTCTATATCATAGATTTCTTTTAAAGCATCCTTTAAATCTTCGTGAGTAGATAAATTATTTAATAACTCCTCTACAGAATCCAATCTATGATTTATAGCATCACTATGTATCAGCGGTTGTTCTATCCATTTTCTAAGCTGTCTTCCGCCCATAGCTGTATTAGTTTTATCCAATATCCAAAGAAGAGAACCTTTTTTAGATTTTTCTCTTAAAGTTTCTGTAATCTCCAAATTTTTTCTAGAATTTATATCTATAGTCATATAATTAACTACACTATAATATTGAAATTGTCCAATATGGGATAATGATGTTTTTTGTGTTTCAATAACGTATTTTAAAAGTCCATTACAACATTTTATTAATGTGTTATTGTAGTCTTCCTGCTTAAAGTTACTAAATTGCTTACTTAATAACTGTTCTGCATTTAAGCTGAAGAATTCATCAGATAGATTTGTAAAAGACGCGTTAAATCTTTCTTTTATATCCTTACAAATGGTTTGGTCTAAAATCTCTTGTATTAATATTTCTTTAGGGGCATATTTAGATATTTCATCTAGCACAGAGGATAAATTAAAAGGTATATCTGTACAATTAAACTCTCCTGTAGATATATCTGCAAAACATAAAGCACATATATTCTTTTCTTTATCTATGTACAAACTCATTATATAGTTATTTTTATTGTCTTCTAGAAAAGAGGCATCTGTATATGTACCAGGAGTGACTATTTTTATAATACCTCTTCTAACGATACCTTTAGCTGCTGATGGATCCTCAAGTTGTTCACAAATAGCAATTTTATATCCTTTGTTTACTAATCTACTTATATATGTATTAGCAGCATGAAAGGGTATTCCGCACATAGGAGCTCTTTTGTCTAAGCCACAATCTCTACCTGTAAGAACAAGTTCTAGCTCTTTAGAAGCTGTTTCTGCATCCTCAAAAAACATTTCATAAAAGTCACCTAATCTAAAAAAAAGTATACAATCTTTGCATCCTTCTTTTACTTGTAAATATTGCTGCATCATTGGTGTTAAACTCACATTTCTACCTCCCTTATAAAGTTAATCTTAGTATTAAGTTTAAAGGATCCAGAAGCTTAGCATCACTTATACACTTACCAGAAGAGGTTGAGCATTAGTGTCACTAAGCTCTCAGATAAAAAATTAAGAATTGGAAACTATAGTTACTTTTCCCCCTGAGTCCAAACATGTTGCTTTGGTACGTTAGGATGAAAAGTTTCCTTCATTCTCAATTCTCAACTTTGGACTATATTTATCTGATGGCTACTGCTTTCTAAATTTCAGATGAGATCAAAACCCTACCTGAAACTTATAAATCTGTTTGTATTTCTTCTCCATTTAGTGAAAATGAATTTGCTTTAGTAATCTTCACCTTAACTAACTTTCCTATGCTGTGTTTAGTGCCTGGAAAGTTAACCATTTTTCCTGTTCTTGTTCTTCCCATTAACTTAGTATCATCATTTTTACTAAAGCCTTCTACTAAAACTTCTTCTATTTTATCTTGATACTTTTGGTTGTTTTTAGCACTAGACTCATTTATTATTTGAACTAATCTATTAAATCTTTCATGCTTTACATCTTCATCTATTTGATCTTCCATTTCATCTGCTGGTGTTCCTTTTCTTCTTGAATATATATATGTAAAAGCTGAGTCATATTGTACTTCTCTTGCCAAACTCAAGGTTTCTTCAAAATCCTCTTCTGTTTCTCCTGGGAAGCCAACTATAATATCTGTTGTTATAGCTGCTTGTGGTATAGTGTTCTTTATATTGTTTACTAAATCTAAATATTGTTCTTTAGTATAATGTCTATTCATCTTTTTTAGTATTCTACTAGAACCAGATTGAACTGGAATATGAACTTGCTCACATATTCTATCACATTCAACAATAGCATCTATCACATCTTGTGTAAAATCCTTAGGATGAGGAGTCATAAACTTAAGTCTTTCTAAACCTTCTACTTTATCTATTCTCCTTAAAAGCTGAGCAAAACTCATTGTAGTTTCTAAATCTTTTCCATAAGAGTTAACATTTTGACCAAGTAAAGTAATTTCCTTATATCCCTTTGATATTAAGTCCTGTATTTCTTTTTCAATATGTTCTGGCTTTCTACTTCTTTCCCTACCTCTTACATAGGGTACTATGCAGTAAGTGCAAAAGTTATTGCAACCATACATTATGGTAACAAAAGCCTTAACATCACTCTCTCTGTCTATTGGAAGTCCTTCTACAATGCCATCTTCTTTGTCCTGTATTTCAATAATAGATTTTCCCTTTTGTTTTACTCTATTTAGATATTCAGGAAACTTATATGCATTATGAGTTCCAAAAACAATATCAACAAAAGGGAACTTCTTAATCACACTTTCAGCCATTCCCTTTTGCTGCATCATGCATCCACATACTGCTATTATTAAGTGTGGTTTTTCTTGTTTAAGGCTTTTTAAAGCACCAAGATTACCATATACTTTGAATTCAGCATTTTCTCTTACACAGCAAGTATTAAATATTATTAAATCTGAATCCTGTCTTACCTCAGTTCTTTCATATCCAATTTTCTTTAACACACCTGATAGCTTTTCTGAATCTTCTTCATTCATTTGACAGCCCCAAGTTTCTATAAAAAATAGTTTGATTCCTTCTTTAATGTATAATTTCTTATTCAAATTGTTTCACCTCTACTAATACTACATTTCATATTTCACGTTTTATATTTAACAGTTTACATTATACTATATTTTCATATGAATATCTATTTTAAATGTAATTCGCAATGGCGTATTGTCATATAAAAAAATTGTTATTGAAAAAATAGATAAAAAATTGTATTATTATAGAGAACTATATATTGTGTATTTATTTAAATACCTATGAAAAGGTTTTCATGGCGTACGGTATTTATATTTATTATACTATATTGTTTAGCAAAGTTTGAATTTTCTATGAATAAAAAAGGATTTTTTAAATTTTTGGAGAATATGTACTAATGTACAGCATTAAAAATTATAATTTTTTTGGAGGGTTTTTTTATGGATATACGTTTTTCAAAAAGAGCAGCAGGTTTAAAAGCATCAGAGATTAGAGAACTTTTAAAATTAACTGAAATGCCAGAAATTATTTCTTTTGCTGGCGGTTTGCCTGCTCCAGAATTATTTCCTGTTAAAGAAATGCAAGTAGTTATGCAACAAGTTTTAGAAAGAGATGGTAGAGTAGCTCTACAATATAGTTCAACAGAAGGTTTTAAGCCTTTAAGAGAAGTAATTGCAAAACAAAGAATGGCTCCATCAGGAGTAACTGTTACTGCTGATGATATAGCTGTAACAACAGGATCCCAACAAGGAATCGAATTCTCAGCTAAAATTTTCGTAAACGAAGGCGATGTAGTAATTTGCGAAAGTCCTAGTTACTTAGGTGCTATTAACGCATTTAGAGCTTACCAACCAAAATTCGTTGAAATTCCTATGGATGATCATGGTATGATCATTGAAGAATTAGAAAAAGCTTTAAAAGCATATCCTAATGCTAAAATGGTATATACTATACCTGATTTCCAAAATCCAACTGGAATAACTATGCCAGATGATAGAAGAAAAAGAGTTGCTGAATTAGCAGCAGAATATAAAATACCAGTAATTGAAGATAACCCTTATGGAGACCTTATTTTTGAAGGAACAAGACATGCCTCAATAAAAAGTTATGATAAAGAAGGTTGGGTTATTTATCTTGGAACATTCTCAAAGACTTTCTGTCCTGGTTTAAGATTAGGCTGGATATGTGCATCACCTGAAATATTAGAAAAATATATAGTTGTAAAACAAGGTGCTGACTTACAATGTAGTACTCTTGACCAAAGAGCAACAGCATTATTTATGGAAACTTATGATTTAAACAAACATATTGAAAACATAAAAGAAATTTACGGAAAACGTAGAACTCTAATGCTTGAAAGTATGGATAAATACTTCCCAGCAGGAGTAAAACATACAAATCCTTATGGTGGATTATTTACATGGGTAGAATTAAAAGAAGGTCTTGATGCTGCAGAAATATTAAAAGAAGCTTTAAAAGAAAATGTAGCATATGTACCTGGTGGATCATTCTTCCCTAACGGAGGACATCCTAATTTCTTCAGATTAAACTATTCTTGTATGTCTGATGAAAAAATAGTAGAAGGAATAAAAAGATTAGGCGCAGTCCTTACTAAATTTTGTTAATATAGTTAAAACTTTCAACTCATAATTCCCTCCTTTTAGGTTAAAATATGCCTAAAAGGAGGGATTAATATGTATGATATTAAAGATTCAAATGTATATCAAGAAAGTAATGACTTTGTTAGATGTGATTGTATTGGAGATAGAAGTTATTTCAAACAAGTCCAATATGAATCAATGTTCCAATTAAAAGCCATTCATATTCCAATAGAAAATATTATAAAATAGAAAAAAAATAATTTTAATAGATAGAATTAAAGTTTTATTTAATTTAAATACTATATGTTCAATTAAGGAATGGGGGTTATTTTAGCGAAAGCTAAACAGAGATGCATTAAGGTGTACCATCTTAATATTGGACAACCTGACGTTCTAACTCCAGTTGTTTAAGCTGTGAGTCATTAAAAGATGCTATGGATTTATTAAAAATAGCAATCGAAGAATATAAAAAGACTCATTAATAAAAAAACAAACCCCCTGATTCAAAATCGTAGGGTTTATTTTTTTATTTCCCATTTATATCGCTCTTCAACAACTTCAAATCCTAAGGTTTTATATAAATTTAATGCTATTGTATTTGAGCTTTTTACTTTTATTTTAACTTCATTAAATCCATTATATTTAATTATTTTAAGTAAATAAATAAGCAGCGATTTACTATAACCATTTCCTCTGTATTCTTTCAGTATGCCAAAATTAACGATAAGAGGCACGTTATGCTCTATTATTATTTGACCATACCCAATGTATCTTTCTCCCTTTTTTAAGAACACAGCACCTCTCTCAAAGTAATAGCTTTGCGCTTCATCAAAGTATATGTCTTGTAAAGTTAAAGGTGTCCTATTTTCATCTTTAAATACTTTATTTTGTATATCACATCTTTTTTTTTCATCTATACCTGTCTTTAAAATTTCAAAAGTTAACCCGTCTTTTATTATTAAGGGCATGTTTTTACCTATATTAGAAGCAAGTAAGAATGTCCCATTATTTTTAGTAAAACCTATACTTCTTAGTATGTCAACGTTATAACAATTATGCTGACATAGATATGAAATATTACAATTTTTTCTTAAAGCATCTACTAAAAACTTATATGGCAAGTAATTAGGTATATTTAAGTTCTTTAAATCTACACTTAAAGCATTTATACTGCAATTATTCTTATCTACCATATCAGACCATATATATCCTATATATTCCAAATCTTTTTTTAGTAGCTTGACTTTCCTTTTTAAAATCATTTGTCCAGCAAAATTATATTTATCATAAACTTCAAAAAAATCTTGATTTAGTTTATTGAAGTTATCTTTACTTTTATTTAGTTTCTTTAAGAACTCTAAATTTTTATTATTTAGCCCTACACACTGATACATATTAACTATCCTCGTAATTGTAAAATATTATTATTAATGACTAATTTAAGTATAATTCCTAATTTTTTATAAGTCAAATTCCATCAATAACTTTTTATATAATTTAAATATTCTTCTAAAAACTTATTTTGCATGTCATTATATCTTATAAGTCTATTTAACTTACGTACATATTTTTGCTCATTCCAGGTCTTATGCTTAACATATCTTTTTTTACCAAGTTTCCAAAACTTATGTGGAAATACTATTAAAGCAAGCATTACTTCCAACTCATTTTTTTCTAGCTTGTTAACACTATTATACGCCTCTATTAAAGTTTTAGCTTTTTCAAAATCCCATTTATAACTTCTTTTGAACATTAGCCTTCTAATAAGTTTACCTAAATCATTTACGTGTAAATCTATTATAATACTATCTAAATCTATTATATAATAATTTTGGCCCTTTTTTATAATATTTTGATAATAAAAACTATCATGACATATAGTTCTATTTTCATCTGCTTTCTTTGATAATTTATAATAATCAGATGTATTCAAGAAATTTAAAGCTACCATGGATCTATGATAGATATTTTCTATATAGTCACTATACATTAAATCAAATTCACTTTTTATTTTTTTTTGCTGTGCAATTCTTTCAAATTTTTCTAAGTCGCGTAAGCTTTCGGTGAAAATTTTAGGCCAATTTTTTAAATTATTTCTTATTTTAAGCTGTTTAGTATTTATGCTACTTGTGGCTATATGATATTTAGCCAATAATTTTACACAGGTTATAGCTTCATTTATATCATTTAAATCACATTCTTCACCATCTATCCATTCTGTAGCATAAAATAAGCAGCTCTTATGTTTCACATATTTACTTCCATTTTTAGTTTTATAATATTTGGCTGTATTAAAAAAACCTTTATCTGAAAGTTCTTTAACAAGAACACTCCCATTATGAGGCTTGTGTTTTCCATGCCTTATTTTTTTTAAACATATATTCCCCTGGTCTGTCTCTATTTTATAAGCACTTCTAACTTTAAAATAGTTTACAACCTGAAAATCATACTTTTTTATTACATTATCTATGATATTTCTTTCTTTTTTTGATAATTTATCACAACATGTACTAACTCTATTTTCCATGTTTACTTTTACCCCCTACTATTCCTCTAATAAAGTATATTATAGGAGGTAAAAATTATTACATTTATTACAAATTATAAAAGACCATCTTTACGATGATCTCTTATATATTTGATGCTTTAACTGACACTGGTTGTTCAAAGATTCCCCTTTTAACTTCAGTAGCAGTCATATTCTTAGCATTCAATTTTTCTGTCATGTAATTACATGCATCCCATGGATTTACCGTATCACCACAAGTAAATACGTCTACAGCTGCATATCCGAGCTCTGGCCAAGTGTGTATGGTTAAGTGGGATTCAGATATTATAACTACTCCACTAACACCTTGGGGACTAAATTTATGAAAAGCAACCTCTCTTACCTCAGCTCCTGCTTTTAATGCGGAATCAACCATTACTTTTTCAATAAATTCTTTGTTGTTTAAACTCTCAGAACTACATCCATAAATTTCTGCTAAAATGTGACGTCCTAATTCATTCATTCTCCGTATTTACCCCCTTATATAAAATAATAACAATTAAATTTTATCAAATATAATAAAAAAGTCAATATATATAGGCATTTTTTTAATAATATACATAGAAAACTCTTGTTATTTAAAGATTTCTCTTAATTGCTATGGTAGTTATTGAATAATATATAAAAAAATGCGTGCTCTATAATTTATATTACACGCATTTTACAAAAATTATTCTACAATATTAAATCTCATCTACTTCTTTAATACTTAAACCAATCTTTTTATTCTCTTTATTTACTTCCAGTATTTTTGCTTTTATTTCTTCACCTACAGTTAAATTATCTTCTGGTTTATTTATTCTTTTATGACTTATTTGAGAGATATGAACTAAAGCGTCTACTCCAGGTTCTAATTCTATAAAAGCACCAAAATTGGCAAAACGAACAACTTTTCCAAGAACTATACTTCCTATAGGATATTTAATCTCTACATTGTTCCAAGGATTTTCTATAAGTTTTTTAATAGATAAAGAAAGTCGTTTCTTTTCTTTATCTACATCAAGTAAATAAACTTTTATTTTATCTCCTACTTTAAGTGCATATCCAGGCTTTTCTACCCTACCCCAAGATATTTCAGATACATGAAGAAGACCATCAACACCTTTTACATCTACAAAGGCACCAAAGTCTGTTAATCGTTTAACTTCTCCCTCTTCTACTGTATCTTTTTCTAATACATCCCAAACAGCATCTTCCTTAAGGTCTTTTTCTATTTTTAATAATTCTCTTCTCGAAGCTACTATTCTTGTACCTCTTTTCTTTTCGTTAAACTCTATTATTTTAACTTGTAGTTCCTGGTTTACATATTTTGAAAGATCTTGTATATGGAAAAATTCTACATGGGATGCAGGCACAAATACTCTTACACCTTTGTAACTTGTTACTAAACCTCCATTTACTACATCTTTAACTACTACATTTAACACCGTACCATCATTGCTTGCTTCTCTAATTTCTTTAAAAGCACTTTCTCTTTCGATTTCTACTCTTGATAGAACTACATATCCATCTTCATTTTTTCTTCTTATAACCTTAACTTGTAATTGGCTTCCCACAGTGATTAAATCTGTTAAATTCAAGCTGTCATTCTTTGTAACTTCTGATTTTGGAAGTAATCCATCTGCTTTATATCCTATGTTTAGGAAAGCCTCTTTTTCATTTACTGTAATTACAGTTCCAGTAATTACTTCACCAACTACTATTTGTTTGTCATTTTGCTCCATATAAGCTAATTGCTCACTGAGCTCTAGATTTTTTTCCTCGCTCATTTTTGAAATTGCCTCCTTTATTATCCAATCTGGTGTTGAAGCTCCTGCTGTAACACCTATAATTTTTGTTTTGTCATTTATTATGTGATCAGGTATTTCTCCTGAATTTTCAACATGAATAGTATTAACACAGTTAGTTTTACATATTTCATAAAGTTTAGTAGTATTAGAACTATTGCGGCCTCCTAAGACCAACATTAAATCTGCTTTTTTAGAAAGTTCTTCAGCAGATTTTTGTCTGAATTCAGTGGCGCTGCATATAGTATTAAACACTATAATTTCTCTACAATTTTTAACTACTATATTCAGTACTCTTTCCCAATTTGCTTGTTTTTCAGTAGTTTGAGAAACAACACATAGTTTACTAGAAAGTCTATCTAAATCTGAACCATCTTTAGATATAATAGCAGTATCATTACACCATCCGTTGATACCTATGACTTCTGGATGATTTTTATCTCCTACAATTAATACTGAGTATCCTAATTTATAGTATTTCTCTACTTTTTTATGTATATTAGAAACATAAGGACATGTGGCATCTACAACATTTATAGATTTGTTTTGGAGTAAATCTATAATTTTTTTTGGAACACCATGAGATCTGATAATAACTACATCATCTTCACTTAAATTATTTATATCCTCTAATTTTATAGCATATATTCCCTTTTCTTTTAAATAGTTCACTACATCATTATTATGAATTAAGGGGCCTAAAGTGTACACTTTTTTATTCCACTTTTTTTGTACATTTATTGCTTCTTCTACAGCCCTTTTTACACCAAAACAAAAACCAGCTTTATCAGCTAATATAATCTCCATATGTATCACCTTCAACTAATATTTATTTTCATCAATATATTCTTCTATATATTTAGATATCAATTGAATTACTTCATCTATAGAAAGCTTAGAAGAATCTATTTCTATAGCATCTTCAGCCTTTCTTAAAGGATTTGATGCTCTATTTGAATCTATATAATCCCTTTTTAGTATATCATTTAATATATTATTATATTCTACAGCTATGCCCTTTTCATTTAGTTCATCACATCTTCTATTAGCTCTTTCTTCTGCAGTAGCAGTTAAGAAAAACTTAAGAGGAGAATTTTTTAAAACCACTGTACCAATATCTCTTCCATCCATAATCACATTATATTTATGTGATATATCTTGTTGAAGCTTCACAAGTATTTCTCTTACCTCAGGTATAGCAGCATAATTAGATACACTATTACTGATTTTAGGAGTTCTTATTTCTTCACTTACATCCTCATTATTCACTATTAATAACTCACCTACAAAATGCATTTGAAGTGAATTTGTAAGATTACATACAGCTTTAACATCTGTATGACTTATTCCATTTCTCATAGACATTAAAGTAACAGCTCTATACATGGAACCAGTATTTATGTACATTAAATTAAATTTGTTAGCTATAATATTAGCTATGGTACTCTTCCCCGCTCCTGCAGGTCCATCAATTGCTACGGATATATACAAAGTTTCATTCCGCCTTTCTAAAAAGTGACATATTATCTAAATTTATTTATTTTTACAAAATACAACATATCTTATTATATATTCTATAAAAAAATATAAAATCCTTTATTTTGTCATATCATTGATTTAATAAATCATTCCTTAAATTTTTAGCTTTATTTAAATAAACAAACTGTTTATTACTAATTTCACCTTCTGCTAAAATTAATATTCTTATACATAATGGAATAGAAACTTGTTCATTGCCGTCTACATGCATTTCATTAAAATGCATTATAGCAGCGTCCTTAAGATTAAAATATTCTCTTATAAATTTTCCTGGATAAGCTTTAGTAATGTCTTTTGTACATGAAAACTGTAAGGTTAGAATATTTTGCAAATCCAAATTGTTTTCTCTTATAATCTCTTTAAATAGTTGTATTGAATGTCTTTTTATTTCATCTTCTGTATTTTCTAAGATAGTAGTAGCACCTCTTAACGCTATCATTAATTTTTTTCACCAACCTTAATACCTGCTAGATATCCTGTAGAAAAAGCTATTTGTATATTAAATCCACCAGTATAGGCATCTACATCAATGACTTCTCCTGAAAAATATAAGTTATCTACAATCTTAGATTTCATTGTTGAAGGGTCAATTTCCTTAACATTTACTCCACCAGCAGTAATTATGGCCTCATCTATAGGTCTAAGACCTTTTATTTCTAAACACATACCTTTGAGGACATTTACTAAATTCTTTCTTTCTTCTCTAGTTATCAAATTGACTTTTTTAGTCTCTTCTATTCCTGAAAGATTAATTATAATATCTATAAGTTTTTTAGGGATTAAATCATCTAATGAATTTTTAAAGTCCTTATTTAGATATTTTGCAAAATCTCTTTGTATTCTTTTATCTAACTCTTCATGGGACAGAGCTGGCTTTAAATCAATAACAGCTTTTAAGCTATTTCCTTTATTAACTACTCTACTTCCACTTAATACAATTGGGCCTGATATGCCAAAATGAGTAAACAACATTTCACCAAAATCTTTGTAAAGCACCTTTTTTCTACTATCAACAATACTTAACTCTACATTTTTTAAAGAAAGTCCCTGCAAATCTTTTATCCATTCTTCTTTTGTTTCAATTGGAACTAAAGAAGGCATAAGTTTCGTCACAGTATGACCTGCATGCTGTGAAAATTTAAATCCTTCACCATTAGACCCTGTTTGAGGGTAAGACATACCTCCAGTACATATTATAAAGTAATCACCTTCTATAATAGAATTATCTTGAAGTTCAATGGACTTTATTTTAGTTCCTTCATATGTAAAATTTTTCACTTTACTACTTAGTAGTATATCTACTTTGTTTCTACGTAATTCTCTTTCTAATGCACTTATTATATCAGAGGATTTATCAGATACTGGAAACACTCTGTCTCCACGTTCTACTTTTAATTTAACACCTAAATTTTCAAAAAAATTCATAGTGTCTTCATTAGTAAATGTATAAAGAGCACTATATAAAAAATTAGAATTTCCTGGTATGTAATCAAAAAATTCGCTTATATCTTTAGCATTAGTAACATTACATCGTCCTTTTCCTGTGATATATAATTTTTTTCCCAATTTTTCGTTTTTTTCAACTAATATAGTTTTATGTTTTTTAGAAGCACCTATTGCTGCCATCATGCCAGCTGGACCACCACCAATTACTACAACTGTTGACATAAATTCACCGCCTTATTTAATAACTAACACTAATCTCTTATAGAAATTAAAAATAATAGAGATTAGTAACTATAATAGTAATATAATACTATTATTTATTCAACTAAAATTTAGAACAACACTTTAATAAATTAAAAGAGGCGAATTCATTAATTTGAATTCGCCTCTGAATTTGAATTTTTAATTAAGATTAATAGTTTCCTTGTGCATGCATTGCATCAGCAACTTTTACAAATCCTGCAATGTTTGCTCCAGCAACTAAGTTATATCCAAAACCATAAGTTTCAGATGCATTTTTACAGTTGTTGTAAATATCAACCATTATCTGGTGAAGTTTAGCATCAACTTCTTCTGCTGTATCTTCCCCTAATTCCTTCTTTATAGCTTTAA
>CAZKOJ010000130.1:0-13687 GCA_964554365.1 uncultured Clostridium sp.
GTAATAAAATCTTGTTTTCCTGTAGCTACAACTACACAATTATATTTATTTGCAAGACTTATGCAGCATTGTAATGCACCTTCTCCAGTATCAATGGAGTCTACGCCTCTTACATTTGCAGCTTCTCCTGATAAGAATTTTATTTCGCCAATATTGCCTTTTATAACATCTACACGTCCTACTTCAAAAAATTTATTTATTACAGAAATTTTTCTTGGAATGGCTCCACAAGCTACAGGGTCTAAAACCACAGGCACATTGTTTATTTTAGCAGATATACTTGCCATTACTGCAGCTTGCTCTTGTTCTTTTGTTAAAGTACCAACATTTATGTATAAAGCAGAAGAAAGTTTCACAAAATCAAAAACTTCATCATAAGCTTCACACATAGCTGGAGAAGCACCAAAGGCTAAAAGTATATTAGCACAATCGTTTATAGTTACATAATTTGTTATACATTGAACCAATGGAACCTTTGCTCTAAGTCCTGTTATAGTATTTGAAACTTTCTCTATCATATCTGTATTATTCATTTTTAATTCCCCCTGTTATAAATTTTTTTAAAATGCTTTATTCAAATTTTATACCCGCCTTTTTATACACCTCAACAAAATGTCCTACAGGGCCTACACCATGTCCTATAGAAAAGGAATTTTCTATAGCCTTAGTTATATAGTCTTTTGAAAGTGATACTGATTTTTTCACACTATATCCTTTAGCTAAATAAGAAGCTATAGCAGATGATAAAGTACATCCTGTGCCGTGGGTATTTTGTGTATTAATTCTATGCCCTTCTAAGCTTACAAAACCTTCATCACATAATAATATATCATTAGCATCATTACACCTATGCCCACCCTTTACCAATACATTTTTAGCACCTAATTCTTTTATTTTTACTGCTGCTTCCTTCATTTGCTCTGCGTTTTCTATTTTCATATTTGTCAATACTTCTGCCTCTGGGATATTTGGAGTTACCAAATCAGCAGTAGTTATAAGTTCTTTTATAGATTCCTGAGCCTCAGGTTTTAAAAGGAAATATCCACTTTTAGAAATCATAACTGGATCTAATACTATATTTTTTGCTTTAAACTTTATTAAAAGACTTTTTATTATTTCTATAGTCTTACTACTTGAAACCATACCTATTTTAACACTATCTACATCTATATCATCAAATATAGATGTTATCTGTGCTTCTATAAATTCATCTGGAACCTCCATTACTTTTTGAACGCCTACAGTATTTTGAGCTGTTATTGCTGCAATTACACTCATACCATATACACCTAATGCACTCATAGTTTTTAAATCTGCCTGTATTCCTGCTCCTCCGCAACTGTCTGAACCAGCAATAGTTAATACTTTTTTCATCTTAAGCACCTCTATTCTATTAGATTATTTTAATAAACCACCTTAGTAAAATTTTCATTTTAAAAAATAAAAGGTGTATTGCAGAAAAGCAATACACCTAAAAAAGCATAATTTTGATTTAAAACACTTGCTTCCCTACGCCGATATTAAACGGATCAGGTTCAAAGGGTTAGACACTTATTCTTCTCAGCCTTGCGGCACCCCCACAACAATTTATTAAATTTTATCCAATAGATATCATCCATAAAAGTCTCGCTTATACAAGTCTGAAATGAAAAACTCTATTTATATTATATATTACATATATTTATAAAGAATTGCAAGATTATTTGTCTACTTCTGAATATAATTCAGATATTTTAATTATAACATTAACTGCCTTTTCCATGGAATTTACTGGTATGTATTCAAATTTACCATGAAAATTATGCCCTCCTGTAAATATGTTAGGAGTTGGCAATCCTTTAAATGATAACTGAGCACCATCAGTACCACCTCTTATAGGTTTAACCTTAGGTTCAACCTCTGCCAATTTCATAGCTTTGAAAGCAATGTCTACTACATATTTTACTGGCTCTATCTTTTCTTTCATGTTTTTATATTGATCCGAAACCTCTATTTTTACAGTATTATCTCCATATTTTCCATTGATCCTTGTAGCTATATTTTCTACAAATTCTTTTCTGTTCTGGAACTTTTCTTTATCAAAATCTCTTATTATATATTGTAAATGACTTTCCTCAACTCCACCTTTAACAGATATTAAGTGATAAAACCCTTCGTAATCATCTGTGTGCTGTGGAGTTTCATTTATTGGGAACATTGATATAATTTCATTTGCTATAAACATAGAATTTATCATTTTATCTTTAGCGTATCCCGGATGAACATTTCTTCCATATACAGTTATTTTTGCTCCTGCTGCATTAAAGTTTTCATATTCTAATTCTCCAATGCATCCGCCATCCATAGTGTACGCTAAATCAGCATTAAATTTTTTCACATCGAAATGATCTGAACCACGACCAACTTCTTCATCAGGAGTAAATCCCACACGAATATCTCCATGTTTAATTTCTGGATGTGCTACTAAATATTCAATGGCAGTCATTATTTCAGCTATACCTGCTTTATCATCTGCTCCAAGTAACGTTGTTCCATCTGTAGTTATTAATGTTTGTCCTACATAATCTTTTATTTCTGGAAAATCTTTAGTATGAAGTACCACATTTTCTTTTTCATTTAGAACTACATCTTTTCCATCATAATTTTCTATGATCCTAGGCTTTACATTTTCACCTGATATATCTGGACTTGTATCCATATGAGCAATAAACCCTATTGTCGGAACTTTTTTATTAATATTGCTTGGTAAGCTTGCCATAACATATCCGTTTTCATCCAAAGACACATTTTGCATTCCCATTTCTTTAAGCTCTTTTTCCAACTCTCTAGCTAATACTAACTGCTTAGAAGTAGTTGGTACTGTATTAGATTCCTCATCAGATTTGGTATCAATTTTCACATATTTTAAAAATTTCTCAACAACCTTTGACATTTTTTGTCTCCTCCTGTTCGAAACTTATTTGTAAATGTTTTACACTTGCAATTATATCATTATTTATATATAATAACAATTTTGCACAGTAAACCATTACACGTTTTTTTTATTATATATATATTTACCTAGTGTAATATATATATAATGTATTAATATCTAAATACTAAGTGTATTGATTTATTAAATCATTCATGTATATATTGAAAATTTAATAAAGTTAATTTTTGTCACAATAAAAATATTATTGTTGTATAATCAAGTCTGCCATAATAACACCTTTAATTTCTCCCTTTTTATCTTTAAATGGCATAGCTATAGCAATACAATAATTGAAACTTACGTTAGAAATATAAGGTTCTGTATAATTTTGTTCTCCTTTTATACCTTTCTTAAAATAAGGTCTAAACGAAAAATCATTATGCTGTTCTGATATTGGTTTGCTAGCAGCTTTCATAATACCGTTACTATTTATTAATCCAATATATTCAAACTCATTATATATATTTTCTTGATCCTTCAAGAAATCTGATGCACTATCTATTTGTATTTCTTTAGAATTCATTTCTGTTTCTATACGTTTAAGTTTTTCAAATCCAGATTGTATAGTTTTTTGTTCATTTTCTCCTATTTTTATATTATTTATAAACTCATTAAGTTTTGTCTCTATGTTGTCTGCAGTTTTATTTATTTTTGTGGTTAATCCTGCAATCTCTTCCATAGATGCTGATTGTTCTTCTGATGCTGCTGAAACCTCCTCAGTAAAAGATACTTCCTCTTCAGTAGATAAAATAATATTATTTACTAGATCATTTACTTCATCTGACATTAGTGATGTCTGTTTTGCTAATTGATATATTTCATTTATAGCATCATAAGTGGATTGTGTTGAATCTTCTATCTTTATAAAAGAAGCTTTAGAGTATTCAGCAAATCTTATGTCGTCTTTTATACTTTCAGCTTGAAGGTTAGCTTCTTTAGTTATTTCCTTTATTCCTAACGTTACATTTTGAATAAGTTCTCTCATTTTTTCTGATGAATTAGACGACTGTTCTGCAAGTTTTCTAACTTCTTCTGCTACTACTGCAAAACCTTTTCCATGTTCGCCTGCTCTTGCTGCTTCAATAGCTGCATTCAACGCTAAAAGATTAGTTTTTTCACTGATTTCAGTTACTACTGTTGCAATATTATTTATTTCATCAGCTTCATTTTGAAGTTCTTCAACATTACCAGAAAGTTTTACACTTACATCTCCAGTTTTCTTAATTTTTCGGGTAATGTTATCAAATACTTCTCCACTTTCTTTAATGACATTCATCATATCTTGTGCAATGTTTTCTGTATTTTTAGCATATGTAGCTATACTTTCAGCATTATCTGCCATCTGTTTTGTACTTTCACCTGTAGTTGCTGCATTTTCTGCTTGTTTTGATACTGATTCACTAATGGCAATTATAGACCTAGTTATTTCCTCTGATGCATATTGAGTCTGCTCTGTATTTTTATTTAGAATACTAGATAAATCTCTGTTTTTTTGAGCTACCTCTGCAATTTCACATAGAATTTTTCTTGTGCTTTTTACAATAAGATTTACATTTTCCGCTAAAATGCCTAGAGGTCCATCAGAGTTTAATTTTATGGCTAACTGCCCTTCAGATACCTTTTTTAAATCTTCTTTAAAATTCTCAACTCTTGTAAATATACTATTAAAAAACAAAACCAATATAATAAAATTAATTAAAACACATATAAATACTGCAATTAGTATTGTAGATATATGTTTTGAGTTAAACTGATAAATTATAGAGTTTATTTCTTCACTGTTAGTTAATCTACTCTGCAGTATAGTTCTAAGTATAGTTTTAGAAAAATAGGATATCATAAAGCCAGCTATGAGAAATACTATGAGAAATAATGTTGTAATTACAGCAATTACTTTCTTTTTCAATACTAAGACACCCCCTATTATATTAAAATTAAGAGTAAAACTTTGACAATTAATAAACATAGTTCTTGGTTTCAGGTGGGGTTTTGGACTCCATCTGAAGCTTAGAAATCGTTATCCATCAGATAAATTTTAATTCTCAATAATAAAGTTCTACATAATTTATTATTCTCCTTGTTTTAAATTTATAATTAAATTACATTTCCAATATTTCTCCGTTGTTAAACAAATATAAATAATTGTTTTTAACAGTTTTACCTGTTAATCTATATAGAGCCTTTGAATAATAATATATTTGCATTGAATACTTTTCTTTAATTTTATTTATATCGTCTACATAATCTGTTTTATAATCTAAAAGGATTAATTCATCATCTTCTTCAAAATAGCAATCTATTACTCCTTGTAACAGCATTTTTTCACTTTCATATATATTCTGTGGAAGCTCTTTATAAATCTCAGTACTATCTAACCTTATAACAAAGGGAACTTCTCTAAAAACATTTTTTGAATTCTTCATTCTTTTCCCCAACTGAGAATTAAAAAACTTTAATATTTTACTTATATCTATTACACTAGCTTCTTCTTTTGTTATAAACTCTTTATTAACTAATTCCTTTACTTGATCATCTATTTCTTCATAACAGGAAACTCTTTTTAAATTCATATGCTGCATAGCCATATGGATTAAAGTTCCCTTTTCTGATGCTGATAATGTTTTTGTTTCTTTAAGAAACACAGGTTTATTTAATGTAATGGAACTAATTAAAGAAGTACTTCCTTCATCTGATTGCAAAAAATTAAATTTTCTTTTTAATTCTGATACTGAAATCAGAGCCGGTATATTGCATGACTCTTTATATTTATATTGCCAGTTAAGTCTTCTATTTACTTCTTCACGCTCTTTACCATAACCAGTACTCAAATTTACACTTTCTATTTCTTTAATTATATCATCTTGTTCTTCTTCGTCAGCTAAGCTCTTTTTAAAATCTTCCTTATTCCACAGTTTAATATTCCATTTAGATTTATCCTCTATGAAATGTTTAAATTCATACTCTCCTGCCATGTCTCTTATAATTTTTCCTGAGCTATGTCTAGCTAAAGCTGGAGCTATCCAATCCATATAATTTTTAGCGTTTATTATGGCATATTCAGGTATTTTCCTGTTTTTATACTTTGAAGCCTGACACCATTTCTCTGCATTTTTTTCTAAACCCTTAATAGAAGCTGTTATAATAAGTTTTTCCTTTGCCCTTGTCATAGCTACATATAAGATTCTCATTTCTTCTGATAATGTTTCCACCTTTATTTTCTTTTTAAGCACTTGCTTTGCAATGGTTGGGTAGGTAATTCTTCTTTCAGCATTTACATAATCAGGTCCAAGTCCTAGCTCTCCATGAAAAAGCACATTCCTATTAATATCCATAAAATTAAAGTTTTTGCCAGTACCTGAAAGTATAACTACTGGAAATTCTAATCCTTTACTTTTGTGTATACTCATAATTCTTACCACATCTTCATTTTCTCCTAAAATTTTAGCACTTCCCATGTCTCCACTGCTATTTCTTAATTTATTTATAAAGTTTATAAAATTAAATAAACCCTTGTAACTTGTAGATTCATATTGTTTAGCTCTTTCAAATAAAATTCTCAAATTAGCTTGCCTTTGATTTCCTCCAGGCATAGCTCCTGAAAAACCATAATATCCTGTTTCTATATATAGCTCCCATATAAATTCATCAATGGACATGTATAAAGATTTTTTTCTCCATCTATAAATTTTTTCTAAAAAACTACATACTTTCTGTTTAAGTTGCTCATTTATATGAATTAATCTATTGTCCTCATTTTCTGCAGAATTTGCTATAATTTTTAATATATCATAAAATGGAATATCCTTATCTACCATTCTTATATCTATAATTTCTTCCGCTGAAAATGATTCTATAGGTGAACGTAGTACTGCTAAAATAGGTATATCTTGAATAGGATTATCGATTATTTGTAGTAATGACATTATAGTTTTTATTTCTATAGTGTCAAAGTATCCTCTAGCTGTGTCTGCAAATACAGGTATTCCACAGTTAAGAAGTTCTTCTACAAATGTAGGCGCCCAATTAGATGTAGCACGTAATAATATTACTATATCTTTGTACCTAGCAGCCCTATAACTTCCTGTATTCTTATCATACACCTTAAAACTTTCTTCGTTATTTACCAATTCTATTATTTTGTTTGCTACTAACCTTGCTTCTATCTGTATTTTATCAGGTTCTTCTTCGTCCGCAACTCCATTTCGATCTACTTCTAACTCCGACATATCTTCCTCAGAAGTATTAGTATCACTTTTTTCTATTAAGTTAATTTCTACATTTAACTGATTTTCTATATCACTGTCTGATTTATATTCTAGTTCAGGAAACTGTGCTCCACTTTTCAACATTTCATCTTCATCATAATTAAGTTCTCCTATATTTACGGACATTATCTGATTAAAAATATAGTTCACTGCATTAATTATTTCTGGTCTGCTTCTGAAATTTTTAAAAAGCTTTATTTTTCTCTTTTTGCTATCTTTATCTTCTGAGTAACTATTATATTTATTTAAAAATAATTCAGGTTTAGCCTGTCTAAACCTATATATACTTTGCTTTACATCTCCAACCATAAATACATTTGGTATATCATTTTTTCTAGCAATACTATTCATAATTACTTCTTGAACTTCATTACTATCTTGGTATTCATCTATAAGTATTTCTTCAAATTTTTCCTTATACTCTAAAGCGATTTCTGATGGACATATATTCCCCTGATCATCTTGTGTAGTAAGTATCTTAAGACAAAAGTGTTCTATGTCATTAAAATCTACTAGTCCTCTTTCTCTTTTCTTATTTCCATACTTTTCATCAAATTCTATCACTGTATTGCTTAAAGCCTTCATTTTAGGATATATTTCTTTTAAATTGCTACTCATATCATTAGATGCCAAAAGTATTTCCTCTGATATTTCCATAAGATTTTTCTTTACATAGTCTCTTAACTTTTTAGCTTTTTCTTTTGCTATCTTATCTGCATCCTTATTTTTTTTGATGGGAAGTTTTTCAAACTGTAGATTGTTAAACTGCTCCTTTAAATCCTTCCAATTAGAACAGTTCATTATAGTATTTATATTTTCTAAATCTTTTTTTAAAGGATCCAAATAATACTCTATTCCTTCTGAGTTTTCCACTATTTCTACTGCTTTCTCTATTTTATCTTTACATCCTTGGACTTGAATATTTATGTAGTCTATAAGTATAGAACACCATGTAGATTTTTCAAAACTGAAACTGTCTTCTATATTAAACCTTTCTACCATAGTATACAGCCATTTTTCAGGAAAAGGATTGCTCTTAGCAAATTCATATAAATCTAATACCATACTTTCAACTTTAATGTCATTTCTTCCACCATAACATTCTACTAGTTCTATAAACTCCTTATTGTTACTTTCATATTTTAAATCAAAAATTTCACTAATACTTTCTTGCTTTAAAAGTATGGATTCAGTTTCATTACAAACTCTAAAATTAGGATCTAAGTCTATAATATGAAAATTATCTTTAATTACTTTTAAACAAAATGAATGAATGGTCATTATATTTGATTTATTTAATAATGTAAGTTGTCTTTGAAGCTTTTTAGACTCTGGTCTTCTCTCAAGTTCTTTTGAAATAGCATCTCCAATTCTTTCTCTCATTTCTGATGCAGCTGCATTAGTAAATGTAACAACTAGAAGTTTATCTATGTCTATATCATCTTTTAGGTCTATTATTTTTTGTATTATTCTTTCAACAAGTACAGCTGTTTTACCTGCTCCTGCTCCTGCTGCCACTAAAAGATTACAGTTTTTTGTAAAAATAGCTTGTTTTTGTTCCTCTGTCCAATTTGTACTCATATTTATCACCTAATTTCATCTTATTAATTATTATATTTGATTAAAATACCTGTAGTATACAGATTAACTAAAATCGAAGCTATATTTTTATATAATCTGAATTTTAGTTATCGAATAAAAAATACTGCTTACAAAATGTAAACAGTTTATCAACATTTGGTTTAAAAAACTACTCTATTTTTCCCTAAATTTTTAGCCTTATATAAATTCAAATCTGCTCTCTCTATAAGCTGATACAAACATTTGTCTTTTTCATCAGCAATTGCAATTCCCATAGAAACAGTTATACTATATTTAACCTTCTTATGACATATTATACTTTCCTCTATAGTCTTTCTTATATATTCCATTCTACTATATACATCTTTTACATTTGTTATATCATACATATAAACTATTATTTCTTCTCCACCATATCTAGCCAAAATATCTTCATTTCTAAGATTCTCTTTTATAATTTTACCTATTTTTTTTAAAACATAATCTCCGTATTGATGACCTAAAGTATCATTACATCTTTTAAAGTTATCTACATCTATCATAATTATAGCAAATTTTTCTTTAATGCTATTAATTTTATTTTCCATTACAGAAAAAAAATAGCTCCTGTTGTATAATCCAGTAAGTCCATCTCTTTGTGAATTTTCTTTTATTTGATTATAAAGCTTATTATTTTCCAGGCAAATAGCTATATGGTTACCAAGAGCAGTTAACAACTTTATGTGCTCTTCTGTTAAATAGTTGTAAATATTATGTTCTACTATAATAACTCCTAAAATAGTGTTTTTTAAATATATAGGCATAGATATTGATGAATGTATTTCTATATTCTTATCTTTACAAATATTTGTAAGTGAATTTAATAAATAAGTATTTAGTTTGTAATTTTTATTGTTAAAATCTTTAACTGTACAATGATGTTCTATATTACTTAAATTAGAAACTTTGAGCTTTAATTTCCTTTTTTCCACCAAGTAAACACTAGAATATGTTACTCCTAAAATTCCTATCATAATGTCATTTATCATAGAAACAATTTCACTACTACCTAAATATTTATTTATATATTCACTAATCTCTGCTATAAGTGACATCATATCTAATTTTTTGTCTAATTCTATTATTTTCATGCTCTGTTCTTGCATTGTTTGTTCAGCCAGTTTTTGATAGCTTTCATAATCTTTCTTTAGTTGATTATAATTGTCTTGCAGCGATACCATACAGCTCTCCTTTATTATTTTTTATGCCGTTAGTCATACATCATAACTAACAGCTAATAAAATGCCATTATATTTATGATAATAGTATATATTTAAATATAAATTATTATCATAAATATTATAACATAAAATATGGTAATTCTTCCATTAATATATAATTAACCTTAAACTATCAATAAAAAGCTATAATGAACGTTTTTTTAATCATTATCATAAATGCTACATCATCTACAAATAATACTAAACAATAGATTCTATAATTACATTAACTGTTTTTAATAAATCTATTTCATAACTATGTATTTTTTCTTTTGTAACACTATCATATTTAACTCTTATAATGGGTCTATCTGGAAAGCATTTATTTTGTTTTATTACATATCCTTCTATTCCATTAGAAAGTTTTACACAACAACCCAACGGATATATATAAAAGTTTTCCTTAAATTTTTCTACTATTTCACTATCAAACATAACGTTTATATTGGATATGATATACTCATATGCTTCATTAGGATTAAATCTTTCTCTATATGATCTATTAGCACTTAATGCTGTAAATACATCACAAACGCTAATTATTTTTGCATATTTAGAAATTTTATCACCATTTAACCCCAAAGGATAACCTTTCCCATCTATTCTCTCATGATGCTGCAGTACTGCTGATAAAATATTTTTATTGTCTATACCAGCTTCTTTTAAAGCTCTATATCCATATATAGTATGTTTTTTTATTTCTTCAAATTCAGCTTCATTAAGATGTGCTCTTTTGTTTATAATTTCATTTGAAATCTTTGTTTTTCCTATATCATGCAATATTGCGCCTATACCTAATTCCGTTAATTCTTCTAATTTAAGTCCCAAAGAACATCCTAAAAATATAGACATAATTCCTGTATCTACACAATGAACATAAGTATAATTATCAAATTTACTAATTTCAAATAAATTTGTATTTATATCTCCTTCCTCAGCAATATACGCAGCTAAATCTTTTATCATGTGAAATGACTCTTTCAGTGTACCTTTATCCCCTTGGATTATTCTAAGAAACATATCAGGTAATCTTTCAATAGTTGACTGTTTTAGATTACCAATTTTTTCATCTTCTTTTACATC
This sequence comes from uncultured Clostridium sp., assembly GCA_964554365.1. Lineage (GTDB taxonomy): Bacteria > Bacillota > Clostridia > Clostridiales > Clostridiaceae > Clostridium_AM. The sequence goes on from CAZKOJ010000130.1 coordinate 11,163, forward strand.
ATCTAGCTCTTTATCTTCTATATAAATATAGTAAAATCCATTTTGTTTTATTCTATTTATATATGGGACATTTAGCTTTGTGCCCGAAGGTAAAAGCACTTTTCCATATCCATCAAATAATGTTTTTCCTAGTATTTCGTCACCTTCTAAATTTCTTACTAACTCAAATCTCATAATGATATCCCCATTTCCCCCAAATTAGAATACTAGCCATTTCTATTTTAATCCATTTTTTTTAAATATTCAACGAACTATATATCAGGGAAGTATAATATTAAAATTTAATTTTCTTTTTATTTATTGATATTATTAATATAATATAACTATTACATTGTACTTGGAGGTATTAAAATGAATATTAAGATAACAGATAAAGCAAAAAAATATTTAATAAGACATACTTGTAATTCCATAATACTTGATATGATTAGTCTAGGAAGCGGAAATTGTTGAAGTGGCCAAAGTACTAAACCACAGTACATTCCTTCTGTAAGAAGGGAAGAAAAACAAGATGATCTTTCAATAGGTTTTTCTAAAATAGTCCAAGATGGTATAAACATCTTTATTTCATTTAGATTTAAAAATATGGAGATTAAAGATGTAACAATAGATTGCAAAAAAGTTCTGTTTTGGGAAAACTTAAATATAGAAATATCTAATAAAAATATCAACTAAATTTTATTTATCCAGAGCTATATCTAAGCATAGCAAGCTTAAGTATGGTATGTCGCAATTCAACATACCATACTTAAGTTTTTCTATATATTTATTTTCAAAAACTCTGATACTGTTTCCTTAATATTTTCTTTATTACATACAGTTTTATGTAATATTGGTCTACTTTCTATGTTTTTTATTGAATTTGGTATGTCTGTTCTGCTTACAGCACTTAATTCTTTTATCAACTGAAAATCATCCACTACTTCATACTTTCTATCTATAGCTGACATAACATATTTAGTGAATTTATACGGGCTTGCAGTGGACGCTATTATTGTTTTTGTTTTGTCTCCAGTGTGTTTCAAGTATTTTTTATACACACAATGAGCTACCGCAGTATGGGTATCTATAACATATTCCTGATTTGCAAAATTTTCATTTACGGAGTTTAATGTTTCACTTTCCGAAGCAAATCCACCATAAAAATCTTCTATATTCTTCTTTATAGTTTCATTTATTTCATAACTTCCTTCATTGTTCAAACTTCCCATAAATGTTTTCACTGAATCACAATCTTCTCCACTTATTATGTACAACAATCTTTCTAAATTACTAGACACTAAAATGTCCATAGACGGTGATAATGTTACAATAAATTCTCTATTTTTATTATAAATTCCTGTATTTATAAAGTCACAAATCACCTTATTGTCATTAGATGCACATATAAGTTTATTTATAGGGAGTCCCATTTTTTTAGCATAATACGCAGCTAAAATATTGCCAAAGTTTCCTGTAGGAACTACTACATTTATTCTATCTCCAAATTTAATTTCTTCTTTTCTTAAAATATTAAAATACCCATGGAAATAATATACTATCTGTGGAATAAGTCTTCCAATATTTATTGAATTGGCAGAAGAAAATACATATCCACTTTCCTTTAATTTTCTATTAAATTCCCTGTCTGAAAAAATGTTTTTCACTGCACTTTGTGCATCATCAAAATTGCCATTTATACCTACAACACATGTATTATCACCTTTTTGAGTTATCATCTGCATCCTCTGGACTTCACTTACACCATGTTGTGGAAAGAATACCATGATTTTTGTACCTTCAACATTAGCAAATCCCTCCAAGGCAGCCTTTCCAGTATCCCCAGATGTAGCTGTAAGTATGACTATGTCCTCATTCAAACTTTGCTTTTTAGCTGATGTTTTCATAAGATATGGTAATATAGTAAGTGCCATGTCTTTAAATGCTAAAGTAGGCCCATGAAAAAGTTCTAGAAAAAATTCATCTCCAACTTTTTTTATAGGTGCAATTTCTTCTGTATCAAATTTTGAATTATAGGCTTTTTCTATACAACTTTTTAATTCTTCTTCAGTAAAGTCCCCCAAAAACTTACTCATTACAAAATAAGCTAACTCTTTATATTCCATATTTTTTAACTTTTCCAGTTCTAGTGATATATCTGGTATGTAACTAGGTACAAATAGCCCTCCATCCTCAGCTATGCCTTTAAGTATTGCTTCAGATGCAGTTACACGTTTATTATTTCCTCTAGTACTTTTATAATAAATTCCATCCATTATAATCTAGCCCCCAATCATTAAGATATAATTAAAAATTAATATACATTATACGTTTAACCCTTTAAATTATAAATGGTTTTACTAAAAAATTCATTGTTTTTTCATATTATTTTTTTCCAAGCATACAAAAACTGAAATACGTACTCAATTTAAGCGTATTACGACGCAAGTGGTATAGTGAATTTTAACTGTATTGCAGCTGCTATATATTGTTCAGAAACTAGTCGCTTCATTTAGAAGTTCTAATGCTTTACTTATTCAAAAATG
>CAZKOJ010000131.1:0-13615 GCA_964554365.1 uncultured Clostridium sp.
TTGTTGTAGGTGGTAATATTACTGCTACTGTTGCGGCTGGTACTGTTACTGTTGTTGGTGGTAATATTACCGCTACTGTTGCAGCTGGTACTGTTACTGTTGAAGGTGGTAATATTACTGCTACTGTTGCAGCTGGTACTGTTACTGTTGTTGCTGGTAACATCTCTGCTACTATTGTAGGGCATGGATTTACAACCTCTAATGTAACGCTTACTACTAGTACCGGAACACTGAGTAACCTTGATTTCCAATTTGATACTTCTCAATTTGACAATAACTATTCCTTCTATGTAAAAAATACTGGAACAGCTACTGTATCTGTTAGATTACAGGTTAGCCCAACGACTACAGATTCCTACTTTGTTAATGATAACACCGCTCAAGTTACTCTTACCCAAAATCAAGCACTTGTACTTGTTCCTGGTTTATTCTTAAACTATACAAGAATACAAGTATTGGGAGCGGGATCAGATACTTCAACTGTAGTAGCATATTTTAATGGTCAAAACTAATCATAAATGGCAGGAGCATTGCTCTCCTGCCTGTTATATACATTAATAAAAATGGGAGTGATTAATTTGAGTTCTAGTCTTAGCGTATGTATGATAGTGAAAAATGAAGCTAAAAATATTGGAAGATGTCTTGAAAGCATAGTTGATATAGCAAATGAAATTATAGTTGTTGATACAGGTTCTATTGATAATACAAAAGAAATAGCAAAAAAATATGGAGCTACACTATATGATTTTAAATGGATAGATGACTTTAGTAAAGCAAGAAATTATTCTATTAATAAAGCCACAGGAGATTGGATTTTAATTTTAGATGGCGATGATGAATTTGAAAAACAAGATGCAGATAAGCTATTAGACATAATAAATAACTCAAACCAAGGTGATATATTTATTTTTAATACAATATGCTATCTTGGGGATGCACCAGGTAATGAAAAAATAATGAATGTTAACATTAGGCTATTTAAGAATAAGCCTCAATTTAGATATCAAGGTAGAATACACGAAGGCATCAGACCTCAGAATAAAGATGTTATAACCCAATTTAGTGATATACGCATATACCACTATGGATATATAAATACTTGTGTGAAAGATCAGAATAAACGAGAAAGAAATATGAGAATATTAAAAAAGGAATTGGAAGAAAACCCAACTAATCCTTATTGGTTGTTTTGTATAGGAAATGAATATTTTGCTTTAAATCAACTTGATAAAGCACTTGAATACTTTCTTTCATCTTATGAAAAATGTAATATACAGGATATATATGTCCCTAAGGTTTTAATAAGAATAATAATGATCTATGATTCTTTAGGTAACCCAAATGAAGCATTAAAATATATAGATGAAACGTTATCGCATTATCCTCAATATACTGATGTTGAATTTCTAAGGGGCGGTATATATCATAAGCTTGGTTATATTACCAAAGCCATAAAAAGCTTTCAACGCTGTATAGAGTTAGGTGAACCCCCTTCTACTCTTAATTTTTTGATGGGAGTAGGAAGTTATAAAGCATATTATGCTTTGGGTAACGTTTTTCACCAAGTAAATGATTATGATGAAGCTCTAAAATTCTATAATCAAACTCTTCTATCGAAAAATGACTTTTATGATGCTATTATTAAAATAGGAGATATCATTACCAAAATTTACAATAAACCTGAAGATATAAAAAAGAACCTAGAGCAATTCTTTGATTTAAATAACCCGCTAAACTATTCAAATTTGGAAGAAATACTGTTTTCAGCAAATCAGTATCAGCTTGCTTTAGATTATGCTAACAGTGCAATATCTAACAACATTAGAGTGCCCTATATGACTTTTAAAAAAGCTACATGTTTATATAATTTAAAAATGTACGAAGAGTCCATAAAAGAATTCGAAAAAATTGATTCAGATGACACAAATTACTTAGATAGCCAGTCAATGCTTTGTATCTGTTATTCAATTTTAGATAAATTTGATAGTGTAGAAAATATTTTATCAACTATTCAAAAGATGGACGATAACAAGGAAATATACCAAACATTTACTTGCTTAAATAATATTTTTAAATCTAAAAATAAAAAAACTATATGTGATGATGTAAAAGAATCTAGTAAATATTTACCTATTATTATAAATATATTAGATAGCTTTCTTCGTGTAAAGGAATTTCATAAATTTGAAAAAGCCCTTGATCTATTTAATTGCATAGAAAATAACGACGCTTTACTTGAGCTCGGAAAATTATATGCTAAATATGGATTGACAGAAATGGCTGTAAATGAAATAAAAAGATCTATCAATATTTTTGATAAATTAGATGAGGAATCCGCACATATTCTATATCGCAGTTTTTCATTAAAAGAATCAAAGAGTAACTAGCTTTAGCAGTTTAATATTAAATATAACTCATTTATTTATGATATATTTCATTTTTTATATGACATACTAACTATTTTACTAATATAATATTAATAAAAAAATCATATAATTATTTAAGATAATTATTTTTACAATAATAGCACTAAAAAATCTGTTTCAATACAATCCTGACAAATTAATAAAGTATATTATTACAAATGATGAAGAACTCATAAAGAATATTCTGTTATAATATATAAATTACTAAATATTCTCATTGATTTTCAGAATTACGATAAGTTTATTAAAGCTTTAGAACTGCTTAATCTAATAAACTATGACAATATTATTTTAATATTAGCTTAACCATACCTACTATACAAAATACAATTTAAGCAAAACGAGTTACCAAATCCTATACTTTTCATTAATATAACAATTATGGATCAGGCAGTTTTCTTAAGCGAAATTACACAAGAAATGTTCAATAAAGGATGTGAAATAATGCCAGATGCAATTTTATATGCAGATTCTAGTCTAACCTTAGATGAGGCAAATCCGTCTGTAGTATGGGCTGGAAGTCCCTTTTTACTTGTAGGATTACACTATAATGTTAGCCCACCATCTGTCTACAGAAGTTTACTTCATTTTAATATAGGCTCACTGCCAACAAATGCAGAAATTGAAAACTGTACTTTAAATATGTATGTTATAAATACTGTAGATTCCACTGTCCAGGATTTCTTTACTCCATACCTGGTAAGTTCATCCTGGAATCAGTTTACTAACTGGGCAACTCAACCTGGAACAAACTATTCTACTAAGGGGTCATCTACAGCAATAACAGGCATAGGTAATGTATCTTTCGATGTAACACCTATAGTTAAATATTGGATTAATGCGGGAATAAATAATGGTTTAATATTAAGATCTACAGAAACTATAGAGCTTAGTGTTAAAACTTTTGTCAGTAGCAATGATAGTGCTCATTTAGGACTAAAGCCATTTTTAAGTATACAGTATAATGATCCAGCGCCTATAACAGTGTTCAAAAGAAGATTTGAAACCATTACAGGTACTTTTTCAACCTCAACTGTCCTACAGACAAGTTCTGCAATAGATGTGTCTCAAATCTTTGATTACACAATTTTTATTCAAAATACTGGTGTAAACTTAATAAACTTGACCTTACAAATAAGTCCTGATGGAATAAATTTTACTACAGAATCTCAACAATCTATATCACCTGGTACCCTAGTACCACTAGTATCTAGATATCTAACTAATTATATAAGGTTCATTTACAATTCCTCTGGAGGTCTGAGCAGTTTTAAATATTGGATAGTAAAACAAATATAAAATAAATCACCTATTTGCTGACTTTACATGTCAATTAATAGGTGATTTATTTATATAGATAATTTTTAAAATTGGGGCAGACAGAAGATAAAACTATGTTCTTTTATAAAAAACAAAAAATCTTTGCTTTTTATTATAAAGCAAAGATATAGATATTTTTATTTATTTGAAAACGGGTAATTTTGTTTTTTTTCTTTTACTAAGTTTATTTGATTTTCTATTAACTTATGTTGCAAATCCATTATTTTGTATTTACTAGATTGTACTTGAAACTTTAGTTCTTTATTTTGGGACTTAATTTCTGTATTTTCTTTCATATATTTTTGGGCTGTTTCCTGCATTATTTCCATTTCCTTAAGCAACTTTTCTATCTGCTGATCTTTTTGTTCTAGATATTGAGAGTCTATATTATTTTTTAATTTCAACTGAAGCTCAGCATTGTATTCTTCCATATGTTTTAATTGCTTTTTTAAAGACTCAATTTGCTCTTCATAACTTTTTTGTCTTTTTTCCACTTGTTCAAATTTACAGTAAAGGTCTTCATATTCTTTCTGCTTTTTAAACATATCATCTACTATGTTTACAGCGGAAAGAACAGCCGCGGATGATGTGCTTAATTTACTGTTATTCCCCAGTATATTTCTAACTTTTTTATCCACATATCCAGCCACTTTATGTAAATATTCTTCTTGTTCTTCACCTTTTAAGTTATATTCTAAGCCATTTATTTTAACAGTTACAACATTCATGTAAACACCCTCTTAGATAATACTGTTTATTCCAGTCAATATATCATTATTTTATCATAAAATTCATATATATTAAACCTATTATTTGAATTACCATAAGAATAAAAAGGCAGCCCTGCAAAACTCAACTCACAGTTGCTACCTTTATTATTTATCTAAGTTGTGCTCCAAGTCTATTTTCTAATGTTCTAACTATTTTGTCATGGACTTTATTTACTTCAACATCTGTTAATGTTCTATTTTCCACTCTATATATTAAAGCGTAAGCTATACTCTTCTTACCTTCTGGTATCTGTTCGCCCTTATACACATCAAATAATTTTATACTTTCTACTAGGTTACCCCCCTGTTTCCACATTATTTCTTCGATATCCTGTACAAGAACCTGATCGTCTACTAATACTGCCATATCCCTTGTTACTGCTGGGAATTTAGGAAGTGGCTTATACTTTTTATCCATATTTGAATATTTATACAATATATCAAGATTTAATTCTGCAATGTAGCATCTTTCATCTACTTCATAATTTTCTGCTACATCTGGATGAAGTTCACCTAGTACCCCAACTAACTCTTTCTTTATATAAAGTAAAGCTGTTTTTCCTGGATGAAAGCTAGAATTTTCGCTTTCTCTTTTAAATGAAAACTTTTGTATTCCTAAAGACTGTAAAAGATTTTCAACTACCCCTTTAACATTAAAATAATCCGCACTTCCATATAATCCTGCAGTAACCACATTTCTCTCTTCTGGAAGTTTATTTTCATCTTCATTTGGTATATACACTTTACCTACTTCAAAAAGTCTTGCACATTGATTGTTTCTTGAATAATTTCTTCCTAAAGCCTCCATCATAGATGGTATAGTTGTAGTTCTCATAATACTATAATCTTCACCTAATGGATTTTTTATAGCTACAGTCTTTCTTAAGCTGCTGTTTTCAGATAAAAGGATCTTATCAAAAACCTTAGGACTTACAAAAGAATAGCTTATAGATTGATTAAATCCGCTACATATTAAAGTTTCCACAACTTTATCATCTAATCTTTGTTTTTCATTTTTTCCGCCTCGGGTGTTTACACTATTTATTATAGTAGTTGGTATGTTGTTATATCCATATATTCTAGCTACTTCTTCTGCTACATCTTCCTTTATATTAACATCGGCTCTAAAAGTAGGCACATTTATAATTAAAGTATCATTTTTCACTTCTGTATTTAAATCTAGTCTGTCTAAATAATTTTTCATATGTTCTTTAGGAATTTCTGTGCCTAAAAATTTATTTACCCACTTATAATCAACTTCTAAAATATGTGCATGGCATTTTTCATCATATACATCTATGGTGCCATCCATTATTTCTCCAGCACATAACTCTTGTACTAAATGACAAGCCCTATTCATAGCAGTTTCAACTAAATTAGGATCTAAATCTTTTTCAAATCTAGTTGAAGCTTCTGTTCTAAGTCCCAATTTTTTTGAGGATACTCTTATATTTGTACCATCAAAATTTGCACATTCGAATATTATAGAAGTAGTGTCTTCCTTTACTTCAGAGTTTAATCCTCCCATTATTCCTGCTAACCCTACAGTTCTTTCACCGTCTTTTATATTTAACATATCTTCAGTTAATGTTCTTTCTTCCCCATCTAATGTAGTAAATTTTTCTCCATGTTTTGCTCTTTCTACTACTATAGTATTAGATTCTATCTCCCTAGCATCAAAAGCATGCATTGGCTGGCCAAGTTCTAACATAACAAAATTTGTTATATCTACTATATTATTTATAGGTCTTACTCCAGCTTCTAATAGTCGATCCTGAATCCATGCTGGTGATGGTTGTATTTTAATATTTTTAACGCCTCTAGCCATATATCTTCTACATAAATTATCTTTTATTTCTATTTTTAATTCATCTTCTATTCTATCTTTACAATTCACCTTGTACTCTAAGCATGGCATTTTGTAAGTCTTATCTAGTGTAGCTGCTGATTCTCTGGCTATTCCCACTACACTTAAGCAATCAGGTCTATTAGAAGTTATTTCAAAATCTATTATGGAACTTGTCATTCCTAAAACTTCCTTTATATCTTTTCCAATTGGTGTATCCTGATCTAATATCATCAGTCCATACACTGGCTCATCGCCTGCTATGCCAAGCTCTTCTTCTGAGCAGAACATACCATTAGATACCACACCTCTAAGTTTTCCTTTTTTAATTTTCATTCCCCCATGTAAAGTAGATCCATGTAGTGCTGTAGGTATAATGTCTTGTTCCTTCATGTTAGTTGCAGCTGTAACAATTTGTATTTCTTCTTCTCTATCTATATCCACCTGACATATAGATAATTTATCTGCATCTGGATGTTTTTCAATCTTTGTTATTTTTCCTGTAACAACATTTTCAATTTCATCACCTGTAGTTACAATTTCTTCTACTTTGGAGCCACTAAGAGTTAATCTATCTCCAAGCTCTTTAGCTGGAATATCTATATCTACATAATCTTTTAACCATTTAACCGGAACTTTCATTTATAAATCCTCCCTTACTTTCTATTATTAAAATTGATCTAAAAATCTCATATCACTTTCATAAAGTTGTCTTATATCATCAAGTCCATATTTTAGCATAACCATTCTATCTACTCCAAACCCAAAAGCAAATCCACTATATACCTCTGGATCTATACCACAATTTCTTAAAACCTTAGGATGAACCATGCCGCATCCTAGGAGCTCAATCCAGCCCTCACCTTTACATACTCTACATCCCTCTCCATTACATACAAAACAAGTAGCATCCATTTCTGCTGAAGGCTCTGTAAATGGGAAATGATGTGGTCTAAACTTAGTTTTAAGCTTGTCACCTAACATTTTTTTAGCAAATAGTTCCAAGGTACCCTTTAAGTCAGCAAAAGTTATTCCTTTATCTATTACTAAACCTTCCATTTGATAGAATATTGGTGAATGTGTAGCATCTACCGCATCTGAACGATATACTTTTCCTGGTGATATCATTTTTATTGGTGGCTTTTGATTCTCCATAGTTCTTATTTGTATAGGAGAAGTCTGAGTTCTTAATACTATATTATCATTTATATAAAATGTATCTTGTTCTCCTCTTGCTGGATGGTTCTTAGGTATATTTAATGCTTCAAAATTGTAATAATCAAGCTCTACTTCTGGACCATCTTCTATTGTAAATCCCATAGAAATAAATATATCTTTCATTTCTTCAAGCGTTTGTTCTAAAGGATGTCTTTTGCCTATATTTTGTTTCACTCCTGGCATGGAAATATCTATTATTTCTTTTTCAAGTCTTAGCTTCTTTTCTTTATTCTTTATAGCACTAACCTCTTCTTCAATACTATTTTCTAGTGCCTCTCTTACTTCATTTGCTAACTTTCCTACTATTGGTCTCTCCTCTGTTGAAAGTGCTCCCATTCCTCTAAGTATCCCTGTTAGTTCACCTTTCTTTCCAAGGTATTTAACCCTTATGTTTTCAAGCTCTGAACTATTTGTAGCATTTTTTATTTCTTCTAATGCAATATCTTTTATAGCCTTTAATTTTTCTTTCATTTTTTATTCTCCTTTCATATAGTCATAAATGTTTGATTTTTTAAGCTTTTTTATTCCTAGCAACAAAAAAAGCCCATCCCTAAAAAGGGACGAACTTATATCCGCGTTACCACCCGAATTGATATTATATATGTTTCCATAATATCCACTTTGTAAATATATCGGTTTTACCCGCTAACTGCTACTATAATTTCACAATTAGAACTCCAGAGTGAACTTCAATATATGATTTTTTAAGAAGGCTTTCAGCCAAAGACCTTCTCTCTCTCAAAAAAACTCTATATCTACTCTCTCTATCATAGTGCATATTTAAAATTTTTCTTATTTTAATATTTTACATTTACATTACATAGTTGTCAATTGTTAAATGGATTTTTGTCTCACAGCTTCAAACATCATAATTGATGCAGCCACAGAAACATTTAAAGATTCTGCATTACCAGGCATAGGAATTTTCACTTTGACATCTGCTAAATTAATTAATTCCTCACTTACTCCATTGCCTTCGTTTCCCACTACTATTATTGCCTTTTCTTTTAAATTTATATCATAAAAATTTTTATCCGTATCTAAAGAGCTAACTATTAAATTAAACCCATTCTCTTTTAATCTCTGAACAGAACTTAAATAAGGATCTTCTATAATAGGTACATGGAATATAGAGCCCATAGTGGATCTTAACGTTTTTTCATTATATATATCTGCAGTACCCTTTGTAACTATAACACCTAAAGCTCCTGATGCATGAGCTGTTCTTATTATAGTACCAACATTTCCTGGATCTTGAATCTTATCTACTAAAACATAAAACCCATTTTTATATTCTACATCTATATTCTTGTTTTTAACTACAGCTACAATTCCTTGAGGTGTTTCTGTACTACTTATAAGCTTTAATATCTGATTAGTAATCCAATATACCTTTGTATTTTGTTGAAGTTTTAATTCTAAATTAAAAGAATTCCACCTCTCTTTAGAACTTTCGCTTATAAAAACCATATTCACTTCAAATTTAGATTTTAAAGCTTCCTCTACAAATCTAAATCCTTCTACTATAAATTGATTTTTCTCTGCCCTATACTTCTTTTCTTTTAGTTTTTTAATCTCTTTTATTAATGAATTATCCTTACTCTGAATAAAATCCATAGTATTCCATCCTTATCCTGTTTTATTTACTTACATGCTTTTTAATATTTTTTATTTCCTTACAATCTCCTACAGCTACTAATATATCTCCATCTTTAATCTCAAAATCTGCTGGTGGTGATATGTTTATTTTCCCACTTCGCTTAACTGCTATTATATTTATACCATATTTTACTCTCATATCCAGATCCTGAAGAGTTTTTCCATTCCATTCTTTAAAAGATACCATCTCTGCTACACTATAATCTGAAGATAACTCTATGTAATCAAGTATATTACTACTTACTAAATTATGAGCAACTCTTACGCCTGTATCCCTTTCTGGAAACACTACTTTATCTGCCCCAATTTTATATAAAATTTTAGCATGCAGTTCCGTATTAGCCTTTGCAATTACATACTTAACTCCTGCTTCTTTTACTAAAAGAGTAGTCATAACGCTATCCTGTACATTTACTCCCATACCTATAATAGCTACATCAAAATTTGATATACCTAATGATGTTAAATTTTCGTCATCTGTAGCATCTGCTTGCACAGCATGGGTTGTATACTCTGATATATCATGTATTGTTTGTTCATCTAGATCTACTGCTAAAACTTCATTTCCTAGTTCATAAAGAGTCTTAGCCACAGAACTTCCAAATCTACCTAAACCTATAACTACAAATTGCTTTCTATCCATCATATCTATTCTCTCCTACCCAATTAAAATTTTATCTTCGGGATACTGTATTGAATTAGGGATCTTCTTTTTAGCTAATGCCAACGCAACAGTTAAAGGTCCTAATCTGCCAAAATACATAGTTATCGATAAAATAATTTTACCAACAGTACTCAGCTTAGTAGTATGCCCTAGTGTTAGCCCAACTGTTCCAAATGCAGAAACAGTTTCATAAACTATAGCTTCCAATGATGCACCCTTTTCTGTTATACATAAAATCATAGTTACAAATATTACAATACTTATGGATATTATTGTAAGAGCTAATGCTCTGTATACCAATTCTTTTGCTATTCTTTTTTGATATATTTCCGTATCATGTCTTCCTCTAACTACACATACCACTGTCATTACAAGTAATGCTAATGTAGTAGTCTTTATGCCTCCTGCAGTTGATCCTGGTGATCCTCCTATAAACATTAGGATTATAGTAAGCAATTTGCCTCCAGCACTCATATCATTAGTAGATATAGAGTTAAATCCTGCTGTTCTTGGTGTTATTGACGCAAAAATGGAGGATAAAACTTTTCCTTTAAAAGACATATTTTTTATTGTATTAACATTATCCATCTCAAAGAGGTACATTAATACTGCTCCAAGAACTATTAATATAAGTGTAGTCCATATAACAATTCTTGAATGAAGAGAAAGCTTTTTTCCTATTCTAAATTCATATATTTCTCTCCATACATAAAAGCCTAATCCACCTATTACAATGAGTAGGCTTACAGTAAGTATAATAATAGGGTTTTCTGCATAAGACGTTAAACTACTAAACCCACCCATTAAATCTATACCTGCATTGCAAAAAGCAGATATAGCATGAAATACACCATAATATATTCCTTTTCCTACACCAAATTCAGGAATAAATTGAGTTGATAAAATAGCTGCTGCTGTTGCTTGAACTATAAATGTAAAAATCAATACATATTTAAACAACTTTACTATACCTTGAAGCTTGAAAAAATTCAAGGACTCCTGCATTAATATTCTCTCTTCTAAGGTGATTTTTCTTCCTAATAAAAGTGCAATTAATGTAGCCATAGACATAAACCCTAAGCCACCTACCTCTATAAGCATTAATATAACCGTTTGTCCAAAATAACTCCAGTGAGTTCCAGTATCTAAAGTAACTAATCCTGTAACACAGGTCGCCGACGTAGATATAAAAACACAATCTACAAATTGAGTCCATTGACCACTTTTAGATGATATGGGCATTGATAATAAAGTTGCTCCAATCATAATAAGTACAAAAAATCCTAAAACTAGTATTTGAAGTTCATTAAACCCAAAACTATTTGTAACTTTTATCTTCACATCTATACCTTCCTTTGTTTTATTTACACATGTTATATTAATATTGTACCTTAATTTAAAAAAAATACAGCATAATGCTGTATTTTTTTATGTAAATAATTATTTACTATGCGTTTATCTGCTTCTTAGCTATTTCAACTAATTCAGTAAATGATTTTGCATCATTTATAGCTATTTCTGAAAGCATCTTTCTATTAATATCGATGCCAGCATTCTTTATTCCATTCATAAACTTTGAATATGAGAGACCATTCATTCTTGAAGCAGCATTGATTCTTGCTATCCAAAGTTTTCTGAAATCTCTTTTCTTTAACTTTCTTCCTACATATGCATTTCTTAATGCTCTTATAACTGTCTCATTAGCAGTTTTGAATAACCTGCTCTTGCCACCATAGTAGCCTTTTGCAAGTTTTAATATTTTTTTATGATATTTACGAGCATTGACAGCTCTTTTTACTCTTGCCATTTAAAAAACCTCCTTTGAACCACCTATTAAATATAAGGTAATAATTGTTTCATTGTTTTTTCTTGAGTTACTGAAACATATCCTGTTTTTCTAAGATTTCTCTTAGTTTTTGCACTTTTCTTTGTTAATATATGGCTCTTGAAAGCTTTTGCTCTTTTAAGTTTACCTGTTCCTGTAACTTTAAATCTTTTTGCTACACTTTTCTTTGTTTTCATTTTTGGCATAATGAATTCCTCCTCTCAATTATGCTTTTTTAGGTGTTAAAATCATTATCATGTTTCTTCCCTCAAGCTTAGCATCTCTTTCTATTAAACAAACATCTTCAAGCTTAGCATAAAAAGCACTTAATATTTTTCTACCTATAAATGAATAATCTGCTTCTCTACCTCTGAATCTAACTGTAACTTTTACTTTATCTCCTGCAATTAAGAACTTACGTCCATTATTTGCTTTGATAGAAATGTCATGTTCCTCTATAGTTGGACTAAGTCTAACTTCTTTAAGACTTACAACTTTTTGCTTTTTCCTAGCGTCTTTATCCTTTTTTGCCTGCTCATAGATGTGTTTTCCTAAATCCATTATTTTACAAACTGGTGGCTTAGCATTTGGTGATATCATAACTAAGTCTAATTCCTTCTCCTCAGCCATTCTAAGAGCATCTTTTGATAACATAATTCCAAGCGGAGCACCATCATGTCCAATGACTCTAATTTCTCTTTCTCTTATTTCCTCATTGATAAGAAAATCTTTATTAATAATTTTCACCTCCAGGTGGTTTTATAATATTGCGCTTTATAGCACATAAAAAAGGACGGCTTATGCCGTCCTTAAAATACAATACTACTAAAAGATTGTAACAACCTTACTAGCTTTGCTGTAAGGTGAGAAACGGCTGTTTCTTCTTCACAAGTGATATTATACTATTATTTTATCCTATTGTCAACAAATTATTAGTCAACAGTACTTACTTTTTCATCAATTTCTTTTTTAATCTTTTCTACAAATTCTTGTAATTTCATAGCTCCGATATCTCCAAGTTTTCTGCTTCTTACAGCTAGAGATTCTTCTTTCATTTCTTTATCACCTAATACAAGCATATAAGGAACCTTTTGAAGTTGAGCTTCTCTTATTTTATATCCAATTTTTTCATTTCTTAAATCTACTTCTACTCTTATTTTATTTTTCTTTAATTCTTTTGCAACTTTATTTACATAATCAATTTGATCATCAGTAATATTCATAATTTTAACCTGTACTGGTGCAAGCCATGCTGGGAATGCTCCTGCATAGTGCTCTATTAATATTCCTATAAATCTTTCTACAGAACCAAATACAACTCTGTGAACCATAACTGGTCTGTGTTTTTCTCCATCTGCACCTATATAACTTAAGTCAAATCTTTCTGGCATTTGGAAGTCAAGCTGAACAGTTCCACACTGCCAAGTTCTTCCTATACAATCTTTCAAATGGAAGTCTATTTTAGGACCGTAGAATGCTCCATCGCCCTCATTAACCTTATATTTAAGACCTATTGCATCTAACGCTTCTCTTAAACCATTAGTTGCTGCTTCCCAGTCTTCATCACTTCCCATAGAATCTTCTGGTCTTGTTGAAAGTTCAATGAAATATTCAAATCCAAACACTTTATAAAAATCATCTATTAGTTTAATAACATTTATTATTTCATCCTTGATATTTTCTTTTGCTAAAAATAAATGAGCATCATCTTGTGTAAATCATCTAACTCTCATAAGACCATGTAATGCACCTGAGTTTTCATGTCTGTGAGCTAATCCCAGTTCTGCATATCTTAAAGGAAGATCTCTATATGAGTGTATTTGATTTTTCCAAACCAGTATAGATCCTGGACAATTCATTAGTTTTATAGCATAATCTTCTTCATCT
>CAZKOJ010000132.1:0-13460 GCA_964554365.1 uncultured Clostridium sp.
AAATGGAATAATTTAGTGTACAGAACAGAAGTAACATGTAAATTTTAACTGTATGAAAGCTGAGATATATTGAGAAGAAACATTTGAGCAAATTTTTAGAAGTTATTTGCTTGACGTTTCAAAAATGCCGTAATTTGTGCCATGGAAGGCACAAGCTCCGAAAGCGCCAAGGAAGGCGCATTTGAGGAGGTAGGCATTTTTGAATAAGTAAAGCATTAGAACTTCTAAATGAAGCGACTAGTTTCAGAACAATATATAGCAGCTGCAATACAGTTAAAATTCACTATACCACTTATGTCGCATTTCGCTTATATTACAAATTAAAGATTAAAAGGAGCAGCTTATGAAAAAGACTTACGCAAAAGTTATAGTAAAGGGTTCCCCCATATCTAAATCTAATTTTAAGCTTTTTAATGTAAAAGGCAGGGCTATATTACCCTATAATTCGGGGAAATATCATGATAGATATGCCCTTTATGAAGAGGAAATAGCATATGAAACACGATGCCAAAATCCTGGAATAGTGCTAGGTGAAGCATTAATTGCTATACTTAAAGTATATTATAAGAGTAAAAAAAGACATCCAGATACTAATAATATTACTAAAAGCATATTCGATGGTATTGAAAAAAGTGGGCTTATAGTTAACGACTCTCAGATAAGAAGACTTATAATAGAAGAGTTTTATGATGAAAAAAATCCTAGATTTGAATTAGAACTTTTTGGGGAAAGCAATTACTGTATAGAATATAAAGTATTAAAAAAAGAGGTACCAGATGAACCTATAGATTACTCTCCACCTCCAAACGCATCAAAAATTGTAAAAGGCACTATAGAAAATTGTAAAAATTCATCAAAAGACAGTAAAACTCACTGTGAAATATGTAGTAAAAAAATTAAAAAAGAAAACTCAATTAGTGCCAACAATGGTAAAACTATAATTTGTAAGGATTGTTTAAAAAAATTATTTTAGACACCTGAAATAAAATAAGATGTCTTAGCTAAAGGAATTTCCTTTAGCCTTTTTTATCTTCTCTACCTAATGTAAAAAATCTATCAATTATTTTTTCAGCCATTCTTTTTTGAATATCGGCTTTAATCACAAGTACAATTACAACCATAATTAGTTTGCTTATATCTTGTTCATCTTCACCTTCAATATATTCTTCATTAAAATATTCAGAATCAAAGTCATTTTCAAAATTTATTTTAAAACTATCCAGTTCTTTTTTTTCTATATCTAAAAATCTATTGTAGATATCTTTTAAATCTATTTTACCATCTTCACATTTATTTATATCTTCTACTATTGGAGAAAATAATGTTTGAATATCATTTATTGATAACACTTGCTTTAAGTAGTACGTAAGTATAATTAATATCATATGTTGTCTGGAATATTTTTTCTTTTTAGGAGGCATTAAAATACCCGCTTTAGTATAATTATTTATCATAGTTTTAGTAAGTGAAGCATCTTCTTTATTTCTTTTTAAATGTGAAAATTTTTCGTCAATAAAAGTAGTTACTTGGTCCATATACAAATCTATATCTGGTATTCCTGAAAATTCCAATTGATTAAAATCACAAACTTGTTCTAGTAATTCTTTCAAGGATGCTTTATCCATGTTCAATTTATATTCCTCCTTCTTATGTATTGTTAATTCATTAGGTATAATGATTGGTTTTTCTAATTTAGTAGTATTATTTTCTAAGTTTACTCTTTTTCTATTTTAAGAGTGATTTTTTTACAAGTGTAGTATTTATTCAACATAGCTTTAGTAACTTTTACTATCTCAATTTCCCCTGGAACCATTATTTCCTTCTTTAAATGAATTTCTCTATGATCATCAAAATATAATGATATAAAATTATCTTCAAACACATGTCTTACTCTAAGTTTAATGTTAAATGAATCAACTATGTTTTCAGTATTTATATACTTAGGAATTGTGTATTTAATACCATTTGCAGATATAATTTCTACTTTTTTAGAATTAAATTTTTTCCCTTTTATATATCCAACTGCATTTTTAGCAGCAATGCTACCTTCAATAGTAACATCATCCACCTTGTCATGAACATAAATAACATTTCCGCACGCAAATATACCTTCTATATTTGTTTCAAGTCTATCATCTATCTCTGGTCCTCCAGTTATGTTAGAAATTTTAACATTAGCCTTTGTTGAAAGCTCATTTTCTGGAAGAAGTCCAACTGATAGAATCAGCGTGTCACAGGAAATATGTTCTTCCGTTCCCTTTATTGGCTTTCTATTTTCATCAATTTCTGCTATAGTTACGCCTTCTACTCTATCCTTTCCTATTATATTAGTTACTGTGTACATTAACTTTAAAGGTATTCCAAAATCATCAAGACATTGCACTATATTTTTCTTTAACCCGCTATAGTAAGGCATATATTCAATCACTGCTTCAACTTTGGCACCTTCTATAGTCATTCTTCTTGCCATTATAAGCCCAACATTTCCTGATCCTAGTATAACAGCTTTTTTTCCAGGCATATATCCTTCTATATTTATAAATTTCTGAGTTGTACCTGCAGTATATATACCTGCTAATCTTTTTCCGGGCGTATTTATTGCCCCCCTTGGTCTTTCTCTGCATCCCATGGCTAAAACAACTACCTTAGATTTTATCTCAATTAGTCCATCTTCTTCATTAACCGCTGTAATAACTTTATTTTGGTTTAAATCAAGCACCGTAGTATTTAATTTATATGGTATCTTCATGTCTATTAACTTATCTATAAATCTCTGTGAATATTCAGGACCTGTTAAATCTTCTTTGAAAATATGCAGTCCAAATCCATTATGAATACATTGATTTAACATTCCTCCTAATTGATTATCTCTTTCTAATATTATAATATTATCCACACCTTGTTCTTTAGCTGAAATTGCAGCTGCAAGTCCCGCTGGCCCTCCACCGATTATTATCATATCATACATTTCCATATCAGAGCCCTCCAAACATTTCAATATAATTTTTATACCTATATACTATTTTACTTTTTTAATGTAGTATAATCTACCTTAAAATTTGGAAATAAAAAAACCCTTAACTTTAGTCTACACTACTTTTTATTTTCGTGTCTACTTAAGTGGGTATAGTTCACTATAGAGTATATTTTAAATATTAGTTGGCTTTATTAGTTTGATACCTATGGTAGTAAAACCCTCTCTGATTTAAGTTTTACTTCATATTACTTCCATTTATAATTATTGTCAAATACCAGTTAAAATAAACGCACAAAAAAAGGTCTTGCTTTTAAGCTTAACCTTCTTTTTTTGATTTTAAGTATTATTTAACATTATACATTCCTTTACTTTCCATATACTTAAATATAGCCTCTCCATGTTTTTGTTCTTCTTTTTGTATGTGATTTAATACATCACGGGCATTAGTATCTCTAAATTCAAAAATTGTAGTGTCATAAGTTCCTGAGACATATTTTTCTGTCATTAATAAATCTGAACATATGTCCTTATCAGATAAATTAATTCCTGATGCTTGAGTATTATTCATATTTTGATCAGGGTTTTGGTTTTGGTTTTGCTGCTGATTCATTTCAGGAATCTTACCATTTAGCAATTGACTAATAGTATTAAGATGATTTCTTTCAACTTGCTCATTAGCCTTACATATTTGTTTTAACTGGTTGTCTTTAACTTGATTTGCATAATTAGTATACTTTTCTATACAAATTTCTTCATGACTCTTTTGATCCTCTAGTAACATTCTTTCTTTTTGTGTTAAAGTTATTTCCAAAATAAAACACCTCCTGTTTTATTTTGTGTAACCTTTATTTTTTTATACTATTCTTCTTTATTAATACTTTTTTAACTATTCATTACAGTGTCCTTCATGTTCATGTTCTGTACAAACACTACCTGTTGATTTTAATTCACCATTTATATATTTTTGTGCTATTTCATCACTAAATCCTTCTGCTCCAACTACTACCTCAATAGCATTTTCGTTAAACAATTGTTGTGCTGTTTCTCCCATGCCACCTGCAATAATAACATTTACATTTAATTCCTTTAAAAATACTGGAAGGTACCCTGGTCTATGTCCTGGATTTGGAGTAAAACTCTTATTTAATGATTTACCTTCTTCTACTTCATATATTGTAAATCCTTCACAATGTCCAAAATGTCCACTTACATACTTTCCTTCACTTGCAATTGCTATTTTCACTTAAGATTCCTCCCTATATTTTTATTTAATAAACTTAATCTATACATTTTTCATTTGTATCTACCTCTTGTTCTTAAGCTATAACTAAAGTACTTATATAGTTTTAACAATTCTACATAAAACTTTTTATATTGTTCCACATATGTTCTATGGCTTTTTTTGCCGCACTATCCTTGTAATCAGTTATAGGCTTCAATTGATTAATTGATTCCATAACTATATCATCATAGGGTATTTTACCTACTACTTTAAAACCCTCTTCATCACAAAAAAATTCAATTTCCTTTGCTATTTCTTCATTAATATCATATTTATTAATACATACTAATGTAGGAACTTCAAAATGCTGGCAAAGAGCCATTACTCTCATAAAATCCTCCATACCTGATTTTGTAGGTTCTGTAACTATTAAAGCTAAGTCACAGCCTGTTACAGATGAAATTACTGAACAGCCTATGCCCGGCGATCCATCAATTACAGTTAATTTGCTTTGCTTTTTGAATATACCTTTAAAATGTTCTAATAATGATGAATTATTATCTTTAGTTTCTTCATCCTTTTTCTTAAATTCCTCACTATTTTTTCTCAGTACACTAATAAGTTTCCCTGAACCCTCACTTCCTATTTTCATTTTTGCCCTTGACAATATTCCCTTTGAGGTTCTTGTTATAAATACATCTGCACTTTTTTCATCCACTAATTTAACAGCCTTCTCAGCACAAACAATGACACAGGCTCCACAACCTTCACATTTATAAAGATTTATTTCATTATTTTTTATAGCATCAAACTTGCAATACTTTTCGCATACTCCACACTGAGTACAAAGAACTTTATCTATTACAGCTTTTTTACCTCCATAGAAGTCTTCTTGTTCTAAATCTTCTCCTTTATAAAACAGATAAAAATTAGGAGCATCCACATCACAATCTACTCTTACAACATCCTTAGCAAGTTCTGATAAAGCAATAGCAACTGTAGTTTTACCAGTTCCTCCTTTTCCACTTAATACTACTAATTCCACGCTGATGCCTCCTTTATATTTATCTCAATATCTTCAAAAAATCTTCTATACTCTTCGTTGTCTATAAGCATTTCACCTGTTGAATATTGTTTTGCAATGTTTCTGCTATAAGGTAAATGCCCTAGCACCTTAATATTTTCTTTTTCACAAAAATTAGTTATCATATTTTCATCACTTACACTCTTATTAATTACTATACCCATAGGTACAGTAAATTTCTTAACAAGTTCCACTGCCATTTTTAAATCATGTAGTCCAAACTCCGAGGGTTCAGTTACAAGTATAGCTAAATCCACATTTTGAAGCGTATTTACCACATTACAAGAAGTTCCCGGTGAACAATCAAGTATGTTAATACTTTTCTTTAAATCCTTTAAGAGTTCTTTAATAATTGGTACTGCCATAGGCTCACCTACATTTAGCACCCCTCTTTTACATTGGATATTATTTAAACTCCCCTCTTCAATCACTCCAATAGTTCTTTTTTTATACTCTATTGCTCCATATTTACATACCATTTTACAAACACCACAGCTGTGGCATAATTTTTCAAAATTGATAATACATTCATTCACTCTTGCTAACGCATTAAACTGGCACGCACTGGCACACTCTCCACAATGGGCACATTTAGTATAATCAATAAAAGGATAATCAACTTGGACGTCTTTTTTATTAATATTTAATGGCTTTAGAAATATAAATCCATTTGGTTCCTCTACATCACAATCAATATAATTTGCTTGTAGGACTAGTGCAAGGTTAGCAGAAACCGTAGTTTTACCTGTTCCTCCCTTGCCACTAAGTACTGCTATGTTCACTATATACTCATCTCCAATCTAATGTCATCTTTAATGGTGTGAAGGTCCAGAAATTTTTATTTCTTCAAGTTCACCCTTATTATATTTATCAAGGACTAAACTTATAGCTATATTCCCAGACTTATATGCTTTAATTCCTGCTTTTTCAATAAGTTCAAAAGCATTAGGTCCAAGATTTCCTGTAATAATAACATCTACTTTTTCCTCAATCAATTGGGTAGATGCAACAATCCCTGCTCCACCACTGGCATTTGGTCCTTTATTTTCTAAAATTTTAATTTTTCCATTTTCAGTGTCATGAATTTGAAAATATTCACACCTTCCAAACCTCATATCAAGTAAATTTTCACTAGTTTTTCCTGTTGATGAAATAGCTATCTTCATTACTTTTCCTCCAAATCTTTTATTATATTTGAAACTATCATAGGATCTTGATGGACATGTGCTACACTCTTCCATAAAATCACCTCTTATATATTTATTGGCATTTGCTATTTTCATATTACCTCTATTTTTAGTTGTTGTCAAATGCCATTAACTCATAGATATCATTAAAATCACAATATTTTTATTAATCTATATAGTTATAAATTTAACCATAATAAAAGGCATTCAATCCACTAAAATATATCCTTTATAAAGGACAGTTTTTAAAAAGTCTATGCTGAATTTTGTTTGAAATTTCTATTATACATAAAAATACCCTATAGGGTAGACTCTTTTCATATTGTCTACTCTATAGGGTACATTTTATATTTAAAGGCTGTTTTTTAAATTTAGTATAAATTTTCTTATACAGTTTGTTTTACATCCACTTGTTTCTGTGCCTTAGCAGGAGCATATTTATAAGCTGCATAATATGCCATACCTACAAAAACTGCACCACCTACTATATTTCCAAGAGTTACAGGTATTAAATTATGAATAATTCCTAATCCATTTATTATTTTATCTGAAGACAAACCTGAAGCTTGTACCAATGCTGCATTAGATTTAGCAAATATACCAGCTGTTAAGAAATACATATTAGCAACACAATGCTCAAATCCACAAATTACAAAAACCATTACTGGAAACCATGCCATAACTACCTTACCAGCAACCTCCTTAGCCGCTGTGGCTCCCCATACTGCAAGACAAACCAAGAAATTACACAATATACCACTTGAAAATGCAGTCCAAAATGGCAGACTACCCTTGGCAGAAGCAACCTTTATTACAGTTCCACCAAGTTTTCCTGAATTCATGTTAAAAACACCAGCCTGGTAAACTAAAAAGGCTATGATTATTGCACCAATAAAATTTGTAAAATATACAATTACCCAATTTTTAAACATAGAAGCAAAACTTATTTTTCCATCCATTTTAGGTACAATCATTAAGCAATTTCCTGTGAACAACTCTGCTCCACATATTATAACTAATACAAGTCCTATAGGAAAAAGTGCTCCACCAACTAACTTAGAAACTCCAAAGTTAGTTATACTATGAGAAGCTACTGCTGATACAATTCCCCCTATAGCTATGTAGGCACCGGCCATAATGCCAAGTATTGATTGTTGAAGTGTAGTTAACTTTGTTTTACCACAACCAGCGTTTATAGATGCATCACATAACTCTGTAGGCTTTAATATTTTACTTTCCATTTCCATCTCTCCTTAAAATAAACATTTAATTTTAATTAAAAGAAACATTGTAAAACCTCTTCTTTAGTAATGTTGCCAAAATATTGCTGTAGGTTAACACTTTCCAATACACTTTCTACATCTAATTTTTTATATTTTAATCCTATAATTTTTTCTTCCAAATCTGCAACTGTGCATAATCCTAGAAAATCTCCATACATTTTACATTCAATAATTATTCCATTCTTCACATTAAGTAATATTTCTAGTTCTCCATTTGAAAATCTTTTAGAGGTTTTCAAATTGAATTTAGGAGATTTTCCATAATTCCATTCCCAAGTACTATACTTATTTCTTTGTAATTTATTAATAGATTCTAACTCCTCTCTTGTTAAATTGTACTCTTCTAAAATGTTTCCTTCAAATAAATTACTCAGTAAAAGCTGTTTAAACTCATCAACAGTTGTATGTTTTTCTAGATATTCACTTATATTAACAACTCTACTTCTTACAGACTTAATACCCTTAGATTTAATTTTATCTGCTTTTACATTTAATACCTTTCCTAACATATCTAAATCTGAGTCAAATAATAGTGTTCCATGATGTAATATTCTACCTTTATGAAGACTTTGAGCATTCCCTGAAAACTTTTTATCATCTATAGTAATATCATTTCGTCCAGTTAATTTTGCTTTCACTCCTAATTTCATTAACGCGTTTATAACTGGTATAGTATATGTTTTAAAGTCAATCAGATTATTTTTATCATAACTTGTTATAAATGAAAAGTTCAAATTTCCCAAGTCATGATATACGGCTCCCCCTCCAGTAATCCTTCTTACCACGTTAATTTTATTTTTTTCTACAAAATCTAAGTTAATTTCTTCTATAGTATTTTGATGTGCTCCTACTACTATAGTTTTATCATTTTGCCACAATATTATGAAATCTTCATACATTCCAGGATTTTTAAATATATATTCTTCTAATGCTAAATTAAAATATGGATTTAATGAATTACTTAATATATATTTCATATTATTGCCCCCAATAACCAGAATATCTTTATATAATTACTTAGAATATGCTAATTTTGTAATAGTTCCTATTGAAGTATCCCCAACTACAGCTAAATCTTCAGCAGTAAAATAAAATGGTACATTAGCATCAAACAGTATTTGTGATGAAGCTTCAAACTCTTCATCTCCATTCCATAATGCAAAAGTTACATATATATTGTTCAAAAATTGAAACTTGTAAGCTATATCCCCTATATTTACTTGCTCCGCTCCAAGTTTTTCGAATACTTCTTTAAATTTATTAATATTATTACCAAAGGTTTTAGACAGTCTTAAAAGACATCTTCCATAAAAGTTATTATAGTAAACATTACCACCATCTACATCTCTATAGGTTATATTTTTATTTAATGGCAAAACACCTCTTGCATTCATAAGGTATCTTAACACTAAAGTTTTAGGTGCGTATTTATCTATTTCTGTTCCATCTTTTTTCATAACATCTCCTGAAGGATATTTTACAATTATATTTTCCCCCATAAGTTTTACTGTAAATTCACATTTTTCTTCATTATAAATACACCCACTATTTTCAGCCATTTTCTTAGGATCAAAGTTTTTTAATATACTTTTATTATAATCATAAGGTATTTTATCTTTTCTTTTTTCTTCTATAGCAATTTTATCCATATATACTTTCATCCTTTCAGTTTATACTGCAATATAACCCACAAAAATATATATATCTTGTGGGTTATAAGTTTACTACATATTTTTCTTAGCTTCTATAAGCATTTGATCTGCTTTTTCCATAAATTCCACAGCTTTTTGTATAAAGTCTGCTGTTTCAAC
Organism: uncultured Clostridium sp.; assembly: GCA_964554365.1. Classification (GTDB taxonomy): domain Bacteria; phylum Bacillota; class Clostridia; order Clostridiales; family Clostridiaceae; genus Clostridium_AM. The sequence continues at coordinate 9,565 of CAZKOJ010000132.1, forward strand.
TTTTTTCATAGATTTCGATTTTTCAACCCAATCTTTAAAGCCCTCTTCATGTGATTTATTATGATCAACCCAATGATCTAATAAAATTTTTAAAGTTTTTTCTTCTTTGCACATATCGGCAGATACCTCATTTAGCTCTCCATGATCATGTTGGTGTTTATGTCCATGTATATGATCGTGGTTATGACTGTGTTCACAGGTATCATCTTTATGATTGTCATGAACATGTTCATGACTCTCACCATTACAATGGCTATGAGGATGAACATGATCGTGCTCATGCTGATGTGCATGCTCATGACTGTGTTCATGTTCGTGTTCACATCCATTATGCTCATGTTTGTGCTGGTGCACATGTTCATGTTCGTGTTCATGTTCGTGGTGGTGTTCATGTTCGTGTTTTTCATTACAACTCATAAATGTACCTCCTAGCGTTTAACGCTTTTTATTTTATTTTTTCTATAATAATTTTGTGATCTAACAATTTTATCTCTTTTAGCATTCCTTCTATTATTTTTTCCTCACCCAATATATCTGATAAAAATAATTTACCATCTGCCTGAGGAATTATTTCTACTACATAATCCATTATTTTACGTTCACCTTCTGGTGTAATTAAATAAGCTGTTGATTCACACATTTCTATTACCTCCTTTTTAATTTAAATATACTCTTTTTCTAATATATATCAAGTTCCTTTAATCTATTTATCAAGTAAATCTCTTACTGTAGGAAACTTTTCTATATCAGTATGAGGCAAGAAACATGCTGATACAAATTCATCCATATAACCAGGTTCTACACTTAATTCTACATAAGTCATATTACTTGCTATATCCTCTAATTTATGTCTTCCATCTTCACTCATTAAAGTTAAGTAACATCCTATTAAAGAACTATTTCCTATATATGAAATCTTAGACTTGTCCACATCAGGCAGCATACCTATTTTCACTGAATTTCCAATATCTAAGCTATTACCTATACCACCTGCTATGTAAATTTTATCTATCATTGTAAAATCCATTCCAAGATTATTTAATAACATAGTAATACCCGAATAAATAGCTGCTTTAGCCCTTATAAAATTATCTATATCAACATCTGTGATAGTTATGTCCTTTTCTAAGTTATATTCTTCCTTGAACACAATTACATATTCACCAATACCATTTTCATCAAATCTTATTCTTTTTGTATTTAAAGTTTTTATTATTTTACCTCTTCTATCTATTATTCCAGAAAACATCATTTCACATATTAAATCAATGATTCCTGACCCACAAATTCCCGAAGGCTTATTATTTCCTATTATATTAATTTTAGATTCATAATTTTTATTATCTATTTTAACTTTTTCTATAGCACCACTTGCAGCTCTCATTCCACAACTAATTTCCCCACCTTCAAAAGCGGGTCCTGCAGAACATGCACAAGTCATTAAAAATTCTTTATTTCCAAAAACAATTTCTCCATTTGTTCCTAAATCAATAAAAAGTATATTATCATCAGAAGCCCATAATCCTGAGGATAATACTCCAGCTGTTATATCTCCTCCAACGTAGCTTGCTACAGATGGAACTAAATACACAAAAGTTTCAGGATTAACTTCTATTTCTAACTCTGAAGCTTTTATAAAGGGAGGCTTAACAAATGCTGGTATATATGGTTCCATTCTTAAAAAATCAGGATAAACTCCAAGGAATAAATGGGACATAGTAGTATTACCTGCTACTACAAAAGATACAATTTCATTTTTATTTATCCCTGAATCCTTATACATCCTTCTTAAAAGAGGATTTATAGTTTCTTGTATTATGGCATAATTTAAATTATGAAGACCTCTAGCCTTTGTAGAATATATTATTCTATTAATAACATCTGCACCATATTTTATTTGTGCATTTCCTGAAGATGCCTTTGCTATGAGACTTCCTCTCTGTAAATCAACCAAACATGCTGCTACAGATGTAGTTCCAATATCTAGAGCTATACCATATAATTTTCTAGTAGTGTCACCTTTTTCTATGTTAATTATTGTACTTTTGCCTTTTCCTCTTGGTATATGTGTTACAGTTACCTTAAAATCAGCTTCGCGTAAAAGTGGAGGTATTTCTCTAAGCATAGGTAGTCTACAGAATACTTGACTATAGCCTAAATTGTTTCTTAAATGCCTCTTTATTCTTTCAAAATCTGATATATTGTCGTCCAAAGTTGGAGGATCTAGCTCTATGTAGTCTTTTTTCACATAAGTTTTAAATTGCATACCGTTATCTCTAATTTGATTTTTTGCATACTCAAATATTTTATGTTCTCTTTCCCCAGATAAATCTTCTATTTTCATATTGTTCATATCAGCTGATGCACTAGATGGTATTTCCACTGTAATATTTTCACTTACATTTGAACAACATGCTAAAACATAACCTTCATTCCACTCTTCGTCAGATATATGTCTGCTTTTTTGAGTGTTTACTTTTCCTTTAACTATTTTAACCTTACATTTTCCACAAGAACCACTTCCATTACATGGTGCATCTATAAATACTTCTGCTTTTCTAGCAACTTCTAATAACTTCTCTCCTTCTGCTACTTCTATTTCCTTATTATGTGGAATAAATTTTACTTTTACCATATCATGTAAATACCTCCTTAAAAAAAACTTTCCCGGTTAAAAACCGAGAAGTTTTTTTTTACTTTAAGCCGGATTCGTATCCTGAAGCACTTAATAATTTATCAATTTCTTCTTTATTGCTTATCTTTATTTTTATTATCCATGCATCATAAGAATTTTCATTTATATATTCTGGTTCATCATCTAATTTTTCATTTACTTCTAATACTTCACCAGATAAAGGGGCTATTAAATCAGATGCTTTCTTAGAAGATTCAACTACTCCAAATGATTTATCCTGAGTTGTTTGTTCTCCTATTTCTGGCATTTCAACAAATAGTATTTCACCAAGTTGATCCTGTGCGAAATCACTTATTCCTATAGTAGCTACATCACCGTCTATTTTAGCCCATGTATGTTCTTTACTATAATATAATTCCTGTGGAAAATTCATTTTTAACACCCTTTCTTTTTTAACTTTTAAATTTAAGATAGTTTTTCCGACTCACGCCGGAAAAACACTTTTCATATTTATTACATAAGTTCATCCATTTTTAATGCTGGATGTCCTTTTTCTTCCAAGAATGCTAATACCTCTTCTGACTCTGTAGCTATAGTTTCATCACAAATCATATCAGCAAAGTTATCTATTCCATATAACTCTTTAGCAGTTGCATTTAATTTTTCTGCTACATATTCTTTTAACTCTTTTGGCATCCAAACGATTCTTTCGATTCCGCCTTCAGCTTTCATGAATTTCTTTGATGGAATAAATGCTCTACCATGTCCCATGAATCCTGGTGTTTGAACTCCACCACCTGACATTGATGCAAGTTCACCAAATGTCATTCCAACAGGAGTTATTGCAGGGAATTCTCTGTTAACTATTACAACACCATTAGCTTCTGGCATTATACCAGTTATACACTCAAAACATCCACATGAAGTCATAGGACTGTTTAATATACTATATAATGTAACTTCAGTTACTGCACCCTGTGAACCAGCTGCTACTACTTCATTTACTTTCTCCCAAATACCACAGTTTTCATCTATTAGACCTTCCTTTGGTACTGCTTGACAAGGTCCTGTAGGATTTAATTCTAATGTAGCTTTAGCATCTAACCAAGAAACTGCACCACAAAGGCCAAGTCTTTCTGGAGTTACTATACATACATGAGCTGGAGCAAATGATTGACAAAGATTACATGTATAGAATGTATCAACATTTTCATCTATTAATGATGCAAGTCTTTCATCTCTTTCATCAAATCTTGGAGTT
>CAZKOJ010000133.1:0-13184 GCA_964554365.1 uncultured Clostridium sp.
TATTTGCTGGTGTCAACCAGTAATTTGCCCAGTGTCATAAGCAAACTCCACCTGAACCTAAGAATCACTTGATATTAAATTATTCATAAAGGATGATGTACACATGCAACTAGAAGAAATTTACATATATGACCACATAAAAATTTATTTAGATGAAATCCCTACTATAAAATATAAAAAAGGTGAATATATAACTCGCTCTAATGAAAACTTGGAAGATATTTTCTTTATATTAGATGGAAATGTTAAAGTAGAATATATAACTAAAAGTGGCAACAGTTTTTTGGTAGATGAACTCTGTGAAAATGAATTTGTAGGTAAAATTAGTTATATGTACAACCAAAATCTTTTTTGTGATATTATAGCTACCAGCAATGTTTCTCTACTAAAAATAAATAAAATTACTTTAAAAAAATTACAAAGTAATCCAGAATTCTTAAACATATTCTTCTTTAAAACTAGTAAAAGAATATATTACATGTATAAAAAACTACTTATGAAAGACTTATTCAAATTAGAAGAACTATTGGCTTTTTATATCTTAGAAAACTCCACAGAAGACATATTTAAATTTAAAAGTATGTATAGTCTTTGTAACTCCTTATCCATAAGTAGAAAAAGTTTGTATAACACAATAAATAAATTTGTTGAAAAAAACTACATAAGAAAAGATGAAAATTCAATTTTCATTCTAAACAGAGAATATCTATATGAACTTTCTGCATCTGTAAGAGAATTTAATGAAACAGACCATAATACTTTTAAATTCCATATATAGAAATTAAGTCCATGAATATTAGAATATATTCATCTGAATCTGCTAGAACAGCAGAAGCTGGAAAAGGATTTGCTGTATAAATTAAAGAAGGGGATGTCCCCTTCTTTAATTCCCTGTATCAAAAAAATCATTCAATTGCATTGTTAAATTTACCTATTTTAATTGTTCACTTAAGGAATCAACATATTCTTTGCCTTCCTTTAAACCAACTCCAGTAACCATTCTATATTTTTTAATTGCTTTAATCCTTTTACCTTCAGAAATAAGATTTTTTAATTCAACATCTATGTTCTCTGTGAATGTGTCAGTCACTCCAACTTGTTTAGCAATCTTATCTAAAGTCACGTTTATACGTGCAATATCACTTCGCAGCTGACTAATATTACTTACTATGCTTGTTATGCTTGTTGCTAATGATATTCCTATAACTCCCCAAATAAACTTATCATACATATGTCATTTCTCCTCCTAATATCCACAATTACACAGTACTCTTTTAAACATTATACCATTGAATACTCCATTCTTCTATTAATGTTTTATTTTTAGCATACCTAATATACCATTTGTGTAAAGTTTCTCTACTTTCATATAATTTATATATAATTTTCACATTTATAAAGGTTATAATGCTTATACTAATGATATAAGTAGGTAGTTTTACTACATTTAGGATATTTAGATACTATGAATTTACTAGCGGAGTCAGAAGCGGATTGACCCTTACACTTTTGGCTTGAAATATAAATTTAAGGTGGTCAAAATGAATTATAAAAATACATCATTAAAGCTAAAATTAATTTTATATTTTTCTATAGTCTCTGCTATATTATTTATTTCTGTAGGATTATTGTTTTTTCAAAGCAACAAAACCATAATACTGGCTTCTAAAAATAAAGAATTGAACACCTTAGCAGAGGAAACATCAAATAAAATTGAAAGGTTTTTATTTGAAAGATATGGCGATATACAAGTAATGTCAAATTCACCGATTTTAAGGAGGTATGATATTGATAGTAAAGTAAAATATGAATACATAAACACAGTTATGCAGGCTTACAAAACTTATGACTATATCTTGACTACTGATAAAGATGGTAATGTGGATGTCTTGACAGGTGTTTATAAAAATGATTTAAACTATAAAAAATGGTTGCCTTATGTACTAAGTGGAAATATTTATGTATCTGATTTCACATATTTAAATGATGAAAAAAACTACGTTGTATACTTAATTGCCCCTTTAAAAGGAACAAATAACAAAATTAAGGGCACTGTTGTTGAAAGAGTTAATTTTCAATCAATAAATGATATAGTTAAAAATGTTAAACTAGGTAAATCAGGGTATGCATACTTAGCTTCGGACTCTAAAGAAACCCTCATGTTTCCAGGGAAAGTAAATTTACAGGATATAGATTTTAAATCCCAAAATAAAAATATAAAATATGTTAAAAGGAATAATATTAATTTTGTATACTCTCTTTATAATTTGAATAAATATAATTCACAAAAGGCTAATTGGTATGTAGTACTAGAACAACCTGAAAATGAAGCATTTGAAGTAAGTAACAATTTGAAAAAATACACTTTCTTCATTGTTGTTATTTCACTTACAATAATATTTGTGCTAGCGTTAATAACATCTGAAAAACTAACAAAGCCATTTAATGTGCTGAATAAAAATTTAAAGAATATGGAACAAAAAGTTATAAAAATCTCAGATGAGCTTGAGAAAAGTGTTATGAGAGCTAAAAGCTTGGAATCATTAGCTGCAATGTCCGCAGGGATGGCCCATGAGATTAGAAATCCACTTACCTCAATAAAAGGTTATTCACAATATATTAAGCTAGAACTAGGTGAAAACAATTGCTTATCTGAAGATATTGATATTGTAATACAAGAAGTAGATAGACTTAATAGAATAGTAGACAGATTTATGTCCTTTGCTACTCCTAAACAACTAAAATTGCAGTGCGAAAGTATAAATGAATTAATTAAAGAGGTAGTTAAAATAATATATAAAGATGTAGATTTAAACAAAACAGATTTAGTTATGAATTTGAAACAGCTTCCATTAATAAACATTGATAAAGATCAAATACATCAGGTTTTGTTAAACATTATAATAAACGGTATTCAATCAATGCCAAGTGATGGTAAAATTACAATTTCTACTGGACTCACTAAAGATAATAAAATGGCAGAAATTAAAATTTCAGATACTGGAATAGGAATAAAACCAGAAGACTATGATAAAATATTTGAACCATTCTTTACTACAAAACAAAAGGGTATAGGTTTAGGTTTAGCTATTTGTTTAAGAATTATTGATAACCATAAAGGTTTTTTAGAGGTAACAAGTAATAATGACATGGGGGCAAGTTTTATAATAAAATTACCAATTGATAAAGGTGTGAATTAAATTATGATAACAAATAATATACTAATTGTAGATGATGAAAGCAATGTGAAAAAACTATTAGAGAAGCTTTTAAAAAAGGAAGGGTATAAAGTTTATACTGCTTCTTCTGGATTAGATGCCATAGATATTATAGATAAAAATAATATTGATATTGTTATCACAGATATAAAAATGCCAGGAATAAGCGGTATTGAATTGTTAAACAGGATTAAGCATATTGACTCTTCCATAGAAGTAATACTTATAACTGCCTTTGCAACTATGGAGACAGCAATTGAAGCTATAAAAATGGGTGCAAGAGACTATATAACTAAACCTTTTGATCTTCAAGATGTTTTGTTGTCTGTAAAAAAAGTTGCAGGTGACACTTATAAAGAGGAAAAAGATTTATCTGTGCAAAATTATTTTCATAGTAACAGCAAAAAAATGATTGAAGCATTAGAATTGATAAAACAAGTAGCAGACACTAAAACAAATGTAATGATATATGGCAAAACAGGAACTGGTAAGGAATTAGCCGCTGAAGCACTTCACACTCTTAGTTCAAGGAAAGATAATGCTTTTATTAAAGTGAACTGTGCAGCAATACCAGAAACATTACTAGAAAGTGAACTCTTTGGATATGAAAAAGGAGCTTTTACTGGAGCAATGATAAGTAAACCTGGAAGATTTGAGCTAGCAGATGGTGGCACCATATTTTTAGATGAAATAGGTGACATTACGCAACTAATGCAAGTGAAGCTGCTGCGAGTAATGCAGGAAAGGGAATTTGAAAGACTGGGCGGTACTAAAACAATAAAGGTAGATGTTAGAATTGTTGCTGCTACAAATAAAAAACTGAAAGAAATGGTGGCTAAGGAAACATTCAGAGAAGATCTGTATTATAGACTTAATGTAGTTCAAATTACTTTGCCACCATTAAATGAAAGAAAAGAAGATATTAGAAACTTAGTTGAATATTTTTTAGAAAAATCTTCTAATATATCTGGAAAGGTTAAGAAAAAAATGAGTAAAGATGTAATTGATCTTCTTATTAATTATAATTGGCCAGGGAATATTAGAGAACTTGAAAATATCATTGAAAGATGCGTGGTTATATCTACGGGCTCAACTATAGAATTGAAACATTTGCCAGATTATATTGTTGACTATCCATACAATGATAGTGATGAAGTAATGGGCAGTAAATTGAATAGTATAATTGATAATACAGAAAAAGATATTATTATTAAGACTCTTAAGGAATGCAATGGTAATAGGACTAAAACATCAGAGTTACTTGGCATAAGCAGAAGATCCTTACATAGAAAGTTAATTAAGTTTAATATAGAAGATTAAAAAAATGAGACATATGCGTCACTATAGGGCGAATTTGTCTCATTTTTATTATTAAAATTGAGCGTTAGCGGTGTTAACCATCTGATAAAATCCTTTTTACAAAGATATTTTCCTTTGGCATGATAACTGCTATATCTATATACGGAATTATTTACGTTTAGGAGGAATAAAAAAATGGGACATATTAACACAGGAGATACAGCTTTAGTGCTCTTAAGTGCAGCATTAGTTTGTTTAATGACACCTGGATTAGCATTTTTCTATGGAGGTCTAGTTAGAAAGAAGAATGTACTTACAATAATGATGCAAAATTTTATTTCAATGGGTATTGTAACAATCATTTGGGTTTTATTTGGATTTAGTTTAGCTTTTGGTAAAGACGTTGGTGGAGTACTAGGTAATTTTCAATACGCTATGCTTCAAGGTGTGGGAATGCAGCCAAATGCAGCATATGGCTCAACAATTCCGTTCTTATCGTTCTTTATATATCAAGAAATGTTTGCAGTAATTACGCCTGCATTGATAACAGGTGCATTTGCAGATAGAATTAATTTTAAGAGTTATTTAAAGTTTTTAGTACTTTGGAGTATTTTAATATATCTACCAGTTACTCACTGGCTATGGGGTGGCGGCTTCCTTGCAAAAATGGGAGTTGTTGATTTCGCAGGTGGTATTGTAGTACATGTAACTGCTGGTATAGCAGCATTGGTGTCAGTAATATTTGTTGGGAAGAGACATATAATACCAGGAGAAAAAACAGATCCACACAATGTTACCTTCGTAGCATTAGGAACTGGATTGCTTTGGTTTGGATGGTTTGGATTTAATGGCGGAAGTGCATTAGCAGCTAATGGAGTTGCTGCAATAGCTTTTGCTAATACAGATATAGCTGGATCAGTGGCAATGATTGCGTGGCTACTTATTTCATGGAAACACGAAAGAAGACCTAGCGTGATTGGAGCACTTACTGGTGCAGTGGCTGGACTCGCTACAATTACACCATGTGCAGGATATATCCAGCCTTGGGCAGCAGCAGTAGTAGGACTAATGGCCGCAATAGTTTGTTATTTAGCAGTTGAACTTAGAAAGAAACTTCAATGGGATGATGCTCTTGATGTTTGGGGCGTACATGGAGTAGGTGGAATATTAGGATCAATTCTAGTAGGTGTATTTGCAAATAAAGCAGTTAACGGAGTAAGTGGATTGATATATGGGGATGTACATCAATTTGGAGTTCAGTTATTTGCAGTAGTTGTTGTAGGGGTTTATTCTTGCATTGTAACTTATGGAATATTTAAAGTATTAGATAGTTTCAGTCCAGTAAGAGTTAGCAAGGAAGACGAAGAACTTGGACTAGATATAACATTACATGGGGAAGAAGCATACGCGTCATAATAGGATAGTAGGCATTGAGTTCCAAACTTAACTTATACCACTATTAAATAGTTAATAGTTTACAGTGGATAATGGACAGTTTAATTTAAACAAGAATAAAAAGCAGCATGTTATAACTTAAGACATGCTGCTTTAATTGTTTATATTCAATTTTTAAATTTCTACCCCTCAATGAATTGCGTCAATTCCTTGTTAAGTTTGTCACGCTGCTCCCAGAACAATCCATGACCGCTGTTTTCAAAGGGTATAAGTTTAGAATTTTTGATTCCTTCTTTTTGTGCTTCAGCCAATGGGAAAGGACAAACTTTATCATGAATACCATGAAGAATTAGAGTAGGAACATGTATTTTGAGGAGATCAGAAAACAAGCTTTCATCTCTAAGGGATTCTGCAAGTTTTGCTGTGGACCATCCTGCTGCTTGTAGTCCCAATTGGAAGAACCAATCTTCGAAAGGCCCTGTTATATGCTGAAAGAAGAACATATCTCCGAATCCCTGTAGCATTTTAGGTCGATCATTATATGTTTCCTTGATGATTTTATTTACATCCTCTTTTGTTAAACCATAAGGAAAATCTGGACGCTTGGTAAAACTCGGAGCAGCAGCTGCCATAAGGGCAAGTTTGGATACCCCATACCCGTTGTGTCGAGCCATGTATCGAATTGAAATCGCTCCCCCTACAGAGTGTCCTGCAAGTGTAAAATTTCGTAATTTAAGTGCTTCAACCACACATCGAATATCGTCTGACAATCGATCGTAGCAGTAGCCGTTCCAAGGCTTATCTGAATTACCAAATCCTCTAATATCTACTCCAATACATCGATATCCCTTTTTAGGAAGCTTATCAAATTGATATTCAAACAACTTATGATTTGCAGGCCAACCGTGTATAAATAAGATTGTCTTCTCCCCCTCTGGGTTAAGGTCTTCTACATAAATTTTCACGTCTGGTTCTACTGTAATATAGTATTCCAAATGAAATCCTCCATTAATAAAATTTTATTCAATAACAATTTATTCACTTGAACGTAAATATGTGAATTGCATATTTGTTTTTTTCGTGAATATGTTATTGTTGATAAAAATTTTATTATTTAAGTCCATCCTATGTTAAGGTTTAATCACTGGAAAATAACCATTCTTTATTATTTTTACTCAGTTTTTCAAACCTATCATCATTTGCTATGTATTTAAAACCTATAGTATATATTGAGAATAATAAGGGTGTTTCACAAGAATTTGCAGAGATAATTATGGCAAAATTAAAGATAACAGATACTAAAATGTAATTTTTAATTCCTCTAATGAATAGATTTGTATTCGGAAGTTGAGCCGAAGAAAAAAACAACTTGATTGATAAACTTAAATTTTGCTTGACCAGGTCACACCGCTTTCACAGCGGTTTAGTCCTTTAAGAAGATTGCGACATAAAAACGCCGTAAAATTCAAATCTGATTAAGGTATCTAACCACGTCCTATATCAGGGCAAACCCATATAAAATTTGGGGCATTAGTCCTTTTATATGCGTTTGCCTTGTGTACTAACTACAGTAGAATCTAGTGCTGAAAGCAATAGGCTCGCCATAATTTCTGCAAGAATTAAAGCAATTTTTGATCTGTTCATCTGTTTTTCTAACATAAAATCAACCCCTTCATTTAACGATATATTATACTAGTATGGCAAAAAAGAGGCATTTTTAGGATCATTTTGTTTCAGAATAATCAATATACTGCTTTTTAAAATCTTCTATCCAATTGCAAAACACAGTATATATTTGTAAATAAAGGTCAATAACAGCCGTAACATAAAATGATACTTCATCCTTGAGTTCAAGCTGATCGTTAATGCAGTTTCGTTTATAAGTAAGATTTTGCTGGAGACTTTCAATCATTTGCAGACCTGTTTTTGAGTCAACATTTTGAATATTGGAGATAAAAGCACAAAAATCTATATAGAGTTTTCCGGGTTCGTCAGAATAATACTGCATCATCTTCATGAAATATTTTTTACCTTCGTCGTTTTAAGAAGAATGTGAAGTAACTTAACTTTATATTATATTTACTTTATAAATTAATAAATATCGATTGTTCCTATTTCTTATTGCTATATACTCAATTAGGCTTGGATTTTCATATAAAATCAATGTATAATAAATAAGAATATTTAAAATTTCTTGCTTAGTATTTAGACATTACCTCATAACTATACTAAGCAAGAAAACATAATAATTTTAAGCGTTATTGCTCATTAATGAGTGAGCTATACATGCATTTGAAAGTTTTTCTTTGCAAAAATCCCACCATTGATTTTCTGTCATATTTCCTATTTTAATTTGATGCGGAAAATAAAAATAAATTACCCCAGGCACGGAAATTCCAAGAAGCATTCTAACATTACCACATCCCATTTCACCACAAAACAATTCATTACATTTAGATGGAAATTCTGAAATAATATTAACTCCTATTAATTCTTTTATCTTATCTTTAATAAAAATACAATCCTTAATTGGATAACGCAATAATTCTATCCTAGCATCTAATATAATCATATCTGGTACAGATACATCTACTATTACTTGAATATCATGTTGATAATCCATTAAATGTGAGGTAGCTCTCCAAATATTATCCTCAACTTCATAATAGTTAACTTCAAAATTTCTTGAATAAAGACTTTTTTCCATAAATATACCTCCATAGTTATACTCAGCACTGACTATTGTAACATTTTTTTGGAACCCTTAAGAGAGTTCCTTTAATGTTTCATTTATCCATTTTAATTCAGTTTCTAAATGATATATATGATGATTAAATATGCTAATACAATAAATTCTGTAATCAGGTAACAATTTATTTGATGTATTATCTTTAGTGCTGGCTAATTCCTTCAGCTTATTTTCAATATACTCTTTTTGTCTATTTAAATTTTTAATAACAGCATCCCTATTGGCAAATTCCGGAAAATATAATGCTCCATCCAAATCAAATTCTACACTATAATTTTCAGCTAAAATTTTATTAAGCAGAGAATTAAAATAAGTAACCCCTGAATCAGTAATAGAATATACTGTTTTTTCAGGCCTATTACCATCTTTTTCGATAATGGAATTTATATAACCTTTTTCAGCGAGTTTATCTAAATGATAATAAATTGTAGGAAGTTTGATTTTAGCAAAGGCTGCTATGTTATCTGATACTATTTGTTTAATACTATATCCATGTTGAGGACCATATCTCATAAGAAATCCTAGAATATATAATTGTATTTTCATTTGTAATCTCCTTATATTTATACTCAGCGCTGACTATAAGTATATCATATTTTTTGGTATTGTCAATAGTATATGAAATTTATGTAATAAAGCTAGAATAGAAATTAAGTCTGCTCATAGCATAAAAAGAACTGTGACATCTGAAGTGCATAAGAGAATGGCACACCTCTTGTGATGATATGTCAGTATTTTGGTTATTCAACCCTTTCATCTTATCTAACCAGCTTTCCTTTAAACTTTTAATGTTAGCTCCTTTGCTTTCTATGGAATCTACCAATTCAAATAAATCTTTAGTGCTACGACTTAGCTTTGTAAATTCTGTTATAATAGCAGTATCCCCTTCTCTTAAATTATCTAAAAGTCTACTGAGTTGTGGACGATTCTTTCTGGTTCCCGTGATTTTTTATGCGAATATTGGCACAGTGAGTTTTGGAACTATTTTTGGTACAACTTTATTTGATTTTTAAATCTTTTTAAAGCAAGATAGTGATGACCCCCCGTAAATGAACTATCCCCCCTTTAGTAGACACAAAAATAAAAGATCTTCATACTGGAATGATAGAAAGCTATGAACTAAGCAATCATCCTTCATTGGCATTAGCAATTGCGACGATTGATAAAATAAGTGACAAGGCCATACCAGAAGGTACGTATCTCCATTCTGATCAAGGTAGCTTATATAATCATCCGCAGTTTCAAAAGAGATTGAAAAAAAATAATTTCATTCAGAGCATGTTACGTAAAGGAACTCCAATTGATAATTCTCCTATGGAGAGTTTCTTTGGAACTTTTAAAAGTGAATCGCTATATAATCCTCTTATAAAAATACTTGATGTTAATACTCTAATAGATAAAAGTATAGCGTGCATAGATTACTACAATAATGAACGCATACAAAAGAAATTAGGATATCAAACACCAGCTCAATTTAAAGCAAATGAGTTATTACGATTAAAAAAAGAAGAAAGTGCAATTTAAGTTACACTTTCTTAGGCAGGGGTTTTCTTTTTATTGTCTACTTTTTAGGGTAGTGTTCATATAGTCGTCTGTCCCCATATCAAGTGCTGTAACTATGTCCACCTCTTCATCACAAGCAGTTAAAAATATAATAATCCCTTAATAATATAATTGTAACACAATTATATATTCTTCCTTATCTTTAACTAGTTAGAGTTCTTATGTTATGCATAAAAAATTAACATACATTGCTGATAATGAAATATGGTAGTCTAAATATGTAACTTCAGTACATTGACTTTATTCCTATTGTGTATTACATTGATAGTAAATAAATAATTGTTTAGTAATTGATGCAGTACTTTAAGTAATATTTCTTAAAATGGATTTCTTCCTTTTATTATTACTTATAGTTCTTTTTATTTTTCTAAACTTAGAAAAAGAGGCATACTTATGTTAAATTTAATCCCTGAAAATGGTATTGATGGTACTAAGTTAACCAATACCATAGAATCAAAGTTAAATAGCAACTGTAAAATCAACTCATATTTATATAACATTAATTTCAATGTATATGAAGAAAATCTATGTGAAATGGAAATGAAATACCTTTTTAATAAAGTTCCAGAGAGAAAATATTTCTTTTCTCACCATTACATCCATCCTTCTAGAAGTCCTTTTATAAAACACAGTATATCCATACTATATACTGGAAATACATTAGAAGATGTAGTTCATAAAATTGTAACTGATAATTTATCTTATGAAGACTTCAAAGTTAGCTACATTAATTTTAATGATGAAACCATAAGTTTTCATGAAAAACGTAAAATTGAATATGAAATTGGATTTAATATAAAAGGAGAAGCTAAAATGCATGATCCTGAAATACTTCTAGGTATAACACAAGTAGATGATAAATGGATATTTGGTAAATATGAGGCAAATAATTCTGCCTGGGAAATGCATAACAGAAAACCATATTCATATTCTAATGCACTAAATGTAAGAGTTGCAAGAGCAATAGTAAACATTGCAGTAGGAAATGATTTGAAGCTTAAATTAATAGATCCTTGCTGCGGTATTGGAACAGTTGTTATAGAAGCTTTGTCCATGGGAATTAATATTAAAGGTTACGAAATAAATCCTATGATTGCTGAAAATGCTCAGAAGAATCTTGAACATTTTGAATATGAAAATGTTATTACTAGTGGCGATATGCATATGATAAAAGATACTTTTGATGTATCAATTATAGATCTTCCCTATGGTTTGTTTTCCCCAACCACCATTGATGAACAACTAGGTATTATAAAAACCGCCCGTAGACTATCCCATAGAAGCATTATTATTAGCTTGGAAGATATGGATGAACACATATTAGCTTGTGGCTTTCAAATTGTTGACAGGTGTCATGTTTCTAAGAGTAGATTTAAAAGATATATAACTATATGTAAATAATTAAGGGCTGTCTCACTGTAGAAATTACTTTCTATTTTGAGACAGCCCTTCATATATAAAACATACTGGAATTGTAGAATGTTTTATAATAAAAGTATACTTTGTTTTTTACACTCTTCAACCATTTCTTCTGGCCATAATGCTGCTTGAACTTCTCCTATATGAGCCTTTCTTAAGAAGAACATGCAAATTCTTGATTGTCCTATTCCTCCTCCAATTGTATATGGAAGCATTCCATTTATAAGCATTGTATGGTACTCAAGTCCTTTTCTTTCTTCACAACCACTAGTTTCTAATTGTTTTATAAGAGCTTTTTCATCAACTCTTATACCCATTGATGACAACTCAACAGCTCTATTAAGAATAGGATACCATAAGATTACATCTCCGTTTAATTCCCAATCATCATAGTCTGGAGATCTACCATCATGCTTTTCTCCTGATTTTAGAACGTTACCTATTTTAGATATAAATACCGCACCATATTCTTTTGCTGCTGCATCCTCTCTTTCCTTTGGAGTAAACTCTGGATATCTATCTTCAAGTTCTTGAGAAGTTATAAATGTAATTTTTTCTGGAAGTATTTTTTCAATAGTAGGATATAAGCTGTATATATATTCTTCAGTTTCTATAAATACTTTATAAATAGTTTCTACTGTACTCTTTAAAGTTGCTTCTGTTCTGTCTTTTTTCTCTATAACTTTTTCCCAATCCCATTGATCAACATATATAGAATGAAGGTTATCTAACTCTTCATCCCTTCTTATAGCATTCATATCTGTATAAAGACCTTCTCCTGGTTCAAAACCATATCTTTTAAGAGCTATTCTTTTCCATTTTGCAAGAGATTGAACAATTTCTATATATGAATCATCAATTGCCTTTGCATCAAAGGCTACTGGTCTTTCTATTCCGTTTAAGTTATCGTTTATTCCTGTACTAGATTTTACAAATATAGGTGCTGAAACTCTAGTAAGCTTAAGTGCTTCTGCAAGTCTTACTTCGAAAAAGTCTTTAAGTTTTTTTATTGCTCTTTCAGTTTCTATTATATTATGCTTTGGCATATATCCTTCTGATTCTATTAATGAACTGTGTAAAAATTCCATAATTTTTTCCTCCTAAATTTTAACATTTAAACTTGTTATATTATTAATAAATTAAAAAAAGCCCTTCATCCCAACAGGGACGAAAGACAAACTTCCGCGGTACCACCCAAATTAACTAAATAGCTCACTTTAATCAGTACGGAATAAAAATTCGATACTGCCCAATAATTAACGGTTTGGTTCCGTCTAAGCCTACTTTCAAAAGATTTCGGTTAGAAACTCAGAGATGTTCTTCATAAATAGGCATCATATCAGGCTTCCACCATTCCCGATTCTCTAAAAATCTTCCTATAACTACTCTTCTCTTCATAGTATTTAAATGTTTTACGTTTATCTCTTAATCTATGAATAAATTATAATTCTATTTTTATTATATGTCAATAGGAATTTAATATGTTATTTGTTCTTTTATTAAATATTTTTTAAATTATTCAGGTTGTTAATACAAATTTG
>CAZKOJ010000134.1:0-13104 GCA_964554365.1 uncultured Clostridium sp.
ATCTCATAAGTTAGTTTAAATCTACAGTTCTGTATGGAACAGAACTTGAAAATGTAGGGGTAAGAGTTTTAATTGATACAAATTAATCCAAAATTAGAAATAAAGTTTTAGCTATTTTTAATGTTATCATTTTTAAAATTTGTATATTATCCCAGAAGGCTTCACCTAAAATATTTAGAAGCAAAAGGAATACTATAGTTAATAATAACAGGCAATCATGTACAAAGTTGTTACCACCTATGTACATGCTGAAAGTGATAGCTTATTTCAGCAATCCCGATTAATTTCCTACAATAAAAACATAATTTGTTGTTGCAGAACCCCCAATGTTCAGCATTAACCCATTATTAGCTTTTTTAATCTGATAGTCTCCAGCTTTATTTGAAACTTGTTTATATAAATCTAATAACATTCTAACCCCGCTAGCTCCTACGGGATGACCACTACCTATTAAGCCACCACTTGGATTAATAGGCTTTTCTCCTTCAAAAGCTATTAATCCTGATTCTATAGCCTCGTATTCTTTACCAGGTCTAGTCAAACCCAAACATGATATTGCAGCATATTCACTTGAAGTAAAACAATCATGTGTTTCAAAAAAATCTATATCCTCTACAGATAAATTTGATCTTTTATATGCATCTAATACTGCTTGCCTTGTCCACCTCAAAATGTATTCACTATCACTAGAATCATCAATTTTTGAATTAAATCTAACAGGAGCTACTCTATGTCCCCACCCTTTTATGTAAGGGACTTCGTCAATTGAACTATTATTTTTTTCACAACATTCTTTAGCATATTTTTCTGATGCTAAAAAAACGAGAGCAGCACCATCGGTAACTTGTGAGCAATCAGTAACGGATAGTCTTCCTCCTACCAAAGGATTAGTAACAGTATTTCTTAAAGAAGTTTGGTTTTTTTCCATAAACCAATTTCTCGTCTGTGCCTTAGGGTTCCTTTTTGCATTTGAATAATTTATATTTGAAATTTCACTTAAATTATTCATAAATCTATCCACATCAAGATTATATTTATTTATTATCTCGTCTGCAAGTTTCCCAAATAATCTTGGAAATGGTAACTCTACACCCTTAGCTTCTTCTTCATAATAAGCTGCTGTTCCTAAAAAATCTCCACATAACTTTGTATTGACTGATTTCATCATCTCTATTCCCACTACTACTGCAAGGTCATAATCATCATTATTAATTTTTGTTATGGCTGCATCAATTGCAACTGAGCCTGACGCACAAGCCGCTTCATATCTAGCTGATGGAACTCCATAAAATGAATCATCGATCTCAGTTAAAAAAGCACCTAAATGACCTTGATTTATATACTGCTCAGCATCAAAATTCCCCACAAATATAGCTACTCTATTTGTTTTATTAAGCTTGTTTATTTCATCAAAGGTTAATTTTGTAGATGCTAAACTATCTTCAATAACTTCTCTCAGCATTGCAAGAAAAGTTTTACCTTCTTTTTTCCAATTTCTTTGAAAATCAGTTTGTTCCCCACCTAGTACATAAACTTTATTCATTGTTGATCCTCCACTGTTAAATTTTAGCGATTAAAAATTTTCTATAATCTATTATTGTTTTATTGTCTTCTGTCAGATTATTAGTTAGCTCAAATCTTTTTATTATATTACTAAAAACCTCGTCATTACTTAATTCATGTATATTTATACATATATTACCTAATAATTTTAACAGGGAAAATGGTGGTACCCAATTAAATCCATAAGCCATAGCAGTATCTACATCATTTGAATTTATTTTAAGTTCCCTAGTAATTAATTGGGAATATAATATATAACTAAATAAGAAATATTTACAAATCTTCGCTTCTTGTGAATTGTCCTTTAATAATATATTAGAAAAATCATTATAATTCCCATTTCTAAATGAACTAACAATCTTATTCACAAAATCAAAATTATAGGTATTCTTCTTACGATATTCATCTTTCTCAATATCATAAACTAAAACATCTTTTCTCCCCATTTCATTTTGAGTTGTTTTATATAATCCCTCACCATTTTTTTTACCTAGTTTGTTATTAATTATTAGTTTTTCAACATATTGTGGACATCTAAAAGAACTATGAAAACAATCATTTGTATTATAATATAAGTTATCAACAATAGCTTTATGTATATCAAGGCCCACAAAATCAATAGTTGTTAGTGGTGGTAATCCTCTACCTGTAAAAGGTCCAATAATTGCATCTATATAATCAATTCCACCATATTCTTTGTAAATTTCAGCAAATTGAGCCACTTCATTTAAAAATTGAAAACCAACCCTATTAGCTAAAAATGCTGGTGAATCTTTTAATATTACAGTTTTTCTTAATAATTTTTGTTCCAAATATAGTTTTAACTTATTTAGTATAAGTTTATCTGTTGTTTCATGAGTAATAATTTCACAAAGTAGTAGATTATATGGCGGATTAAAAAAATGAGTTCCAAAATACAATGACTGACCTTCAATATCAAATGATAATTTTAGTTTTTCCAAAGAAAGTCCAGATGTGCCTGTACTTACAATGGTACCAGATTTTCTATATTTAGCAATAATATCATTTATATCTTTTTTAGTATTAAAATCCTCTGACACCGACTCAAAAATCCAGTCAGATTCAGATATACAATTGGGGAGGTCAACATAAGTTTTGGCAAACAACCTATTTCTAATAGAATCAGAACGTACTACATTAACAACATGTCCTACTGCTTCTTTTGATTTTTCTATTGTCCTGCTTACTAGATTTACTTTAACATTACCAAATGAAGCGAAAATACCTGCCACTGATGAACCCATTGTCCCATTGGCACCAATAATAGTAACTGTATTTATTTTTAACATAATATCCTCCATAAAAATAAAATATTTAAAAAATAATTATTAGAAGTAAACTTTATTTATCTAATTCATTCCTGTGAATGATTCTCCTTTACCATTATATATCCTTCTATCTTATAAATAAGTTAAGTATAAGCTGAAATTCTATTTTTATATAGTTTAATGAATTTTTAGAAATAAACTTTACCTTTTTTATATTCTTTAAAGTTCTTAATGCTCCTAATGTACCTGATATATATTCTTTTACGTAACCTTTTTTTACAAAAAATACTAATTTTATAATCCAACCTATGAATAAAAGAGGTGAATTTATAAGTAGCTGGAGTAGTGGCATATTTTTATATATAAGATAAATATTATTCCTTACTGCTAACTTTACTTTAAAAGAGTTATGCCTACTTCCGCTTGTACCACTTCCAATATGATAAACTTCAGCATTACTACAATAAACATTTTTGTATCCATGTATTCTAGACCTATAGCTTATATCTACATCTTCAAGATAAGCAAAAAAATTTTCATCAAAATATCCTATTTCATTAAAAACTTTTCTCCTATAAATAGCAGCTCCTGCACAGCTACTAAAAACCTGCCTATCCTTACAATATTTATTTATGTTATCACCATCTCCAGATTTATGAGCCCACCCTAGAATTGAATATTGATCTCCAGCATCATCTATTTTATCTTTTTCATTATATCTTATCATTTTACTAGAGCAGGAGAATATTTTTTCATCTTTTTCTATACAGTTTAATAGATTTTCAAGCCAGTCTTCTTTTGCATCTGTATCGTTATTTAAAAGAACTACATATTCACCTGTAGCCGCCTTAATACCTTCATTCACAGCTTTACTGAAACCGTAGTTTTCTTTCAAATGTATAAGCTTGACCTGTGTATAATTATCTAAAATAAACTGGTAACTACCATCTATGGAGTTGTTATCTACTATTATTATTTCAAACTTTTTAAAGAGCTGTATATATAATGAATCCATGCAGTTTTTTATATATTTCATACCATTGTAGTTTGGGATTATTATTGATACTTTCATTTTTACCTCTATTAATAGTTCTAGTTGTCTATTATATATTTCACTTGAAACTTCTTTAAATAAATCAACACTAATATCCATAAATCTGTACATATGTCTGTACGTATATTTTTCTATCGTTGCTTCATCTGATTATTTGTTATCATTTTCTACTTCATTTTACACATTATCTCATCTAACTAAATAGCATAACTCTGGGATTACTAATAACTTTCCTTGAATATCAACCAATTTTTATCTTTATCTGATAATATTAATTCATCTATATCTTCTATTGGCCAATTAATGTTTATATATGGATCATTCCAAAGTATTCCACATTCATCTTCTGGATGATAAAAATCTGTACACTTATAGCAAAACTCTGCTTCTTCAGATAAGACTAAAAATCCATGAGCAAAACCCTCTGGTATATAAAATTGCTTTTTATTTTCTTCTGATAAAATCATTCCTATCCATCCACCATAAGTTTTTGAAGTTTTTCTCATATCTACTGCCACATCAAAAACCTTACCTTTTATTACCCTTACTAGCTTGCCCTGAGGATGAGTTTTTTGAAAATGAAGTCCACGTAAAACTCCTTTTTTAGACTTTGATTGATTGTCTTGAACAAATACCATATCTAAACCAGCATATTTAAAATCTTCATAGTTATAACTTTCCATGAAATAGCCACGGTTATCTCCAAATACAGCAGTTTCTATTATATATACCCCTTCTATCTCTGTCTTCATAAAATTAAATTTATTCAAAATAACACTCCTTTTTAGGATTAACGAGTTTTTAGTCTAAATTAATGAATTTTTAATAGGTATACAAATCATATTTATTTATGTTTTGAATACATATTTTCATAATACTTTTGATATTCTCCACAGGTAATATTTTCCATCCACCCTTTGTTATCTAGATACCATTTTATAGTCTTCCTTATACCATCTTCAAATTTAGTTTCAGGATACCAACCTAATTCTTCTTTTATATTAGCTGGATCTATACCATATCGTCTGTCATGACCTTTTCTATCCTCCACATATTTAATTAAATTATGTGTTACCATAGAATCTACATTACAATGAATATAATCAATTATAGTCTTTACTATATGTATATTGGTTCTTTCATTATGACCACCTACATTATAAACTTCTCCCAACTTTCCAGAATTAATCACTATATCTATAGCCTTACAGTGATCCTCCACATAAAGCCAATCTCTTATATTCATTCCATCGCCATATAGCGGTAATGTTTTTTTGTCTAGACAATTATTTATTATAAGAGGTATCAATTTTTCTGGAAATTGATAGGGGCCGTAATTATTAGAACAGCGAGTTATATTAATAGGCATTTTGTAGGTATCATAGTAAGCCTTAACCATAAAATCTGCTGATGCCTTACTAGATGCATAAGGACTGTGAGGATCAAGGGGTGTATCTTCCTTAAAGAAACCAGTTTCCCCAAGAGATCCATACACCTCATCTGTAGAAACTTGAAGATATTTCTTCCCCTGTTTAAAACATTCTCCAATAGTCCACGCATTTTTAGCAACATTAAGAAGATTTACTGTACCTAAAACATTAGTTTTTACAAAGACTTCTGGCTCTCTTATACTTCTATCGACATGAGATTCTGCAGCAAAATTCACCACATAATCTATATCATACTCTTGAAAAAGCCTTTCTAAACCTTCTTTATCGCAGATATCTGCTTGTACAAAAGTATAGTTTGTATTATTTTCTATAGCTTTTAAATTCTCTAGGTTACCTGCATAAGTAAGATTATCTAAATTTATTATTTTTATATCCTTGTATTTGTTTAACATATAATGAATAAAATTCGAACCTATAAAACCAGCTCCACCTGTTACTAAGTAAATTTTCACGTTACCACCTCATTAAAATATGTAAAGATTTGATATTCATTACAAATTTAAGATTATATATCTTTATTTCCAGTTATTTATTGTATCTATAACATATTGTATCTCTTCACTCTTCATTCCATACCACATAGGTAAGCTTAAAACTTCATCTGCTATTTGCTCTGCTATTGGAAAATCTCCTTTTTTAAAACCTAAATCATTATAAGCTTCTTGCATATGCATAGGTATTGGGTAATGTATTGTGGTTCCAATTCCATTATCATTTAAATATTTTACAAAATCATCTCTTTTCTCAGTTCTAACTACAAAAAGATGCCACACATGTTTTGCATATTCTGCTACCGATGGTTTTATTATTCTAGAATTATTTATTCCTTCTAAATATCTTTGAGCTATAGATATTCTATCTTCATTCCATTTTGCCAAATTCTTTAATTTTATTCTTAGAAATGCTGCTTGAACTTCATCAAGTCTTGAATTTGTACCCTTATATATATGATGATATTTTTTATGTGAGCCATAGTTTGCTATTGCTCTTATTTTGTCCGCAAGTTCTTTATCATTTGTAACAACTGCCCCCGCATCTCCTAAAGCACCTAAGTTTTTACCAGGATAAAAGCTAAATCCCGACGCATCTCCAAGACTTCCTGTTTTTCTGCCTTTGTATAATGCTCCATGAGCCTGTGCTGAGTCTTCTATAACTTTTAAATTATACTTTTTAGCTATATTATTAATTATATCTATATCAGCAGTTTGTCCATATAAATGAACTGCCATTATTGCTTTTGTTTTATCTGTTATAGCTTTTTCTATTGAATCTGAATCGATATTATATGTATTTAGTATGGGCTCTACAAATACTGGCGTTGCTCCTGCATAAGTTACCGCTAAAGCTGTTGCAATATATGTATTAGATGGGACTATAACTTCATCACCACTGCCTATATCATAACCTCTTAAAATTAGATATAAAGCATCCAATCCATTTCCACAACCTACACAATATTTTGCGTTACAAAAGGTTGCAAATTCTTCTTCAAATTTTTTTACTTCTTCATCTTGTATAAACCAATTTTTATTATATATTTCTTTGAATTTATTTAATATTTCAATTTCAATTTCTTTATGCATAGGTTCGAAACTTACAAAAGGTATATTCATTTTTAATTACATCTCCTTTTTTTAAAAACGATTTTTAGCTTCTTCTAAATAAAAATCATAGTTTCTTATATAATCTTTTTCATCATAGTACTCAGAAGCCAGTACTAATAATACACTTCCTTCTGTAAAATCAAACATCTCTCTCCATATTAAAGGCCCTATATATAAACCTACGGAAGGATCATTTAATTCAACAATCTCTTCTTCACTAGGATTTTTAACTTTCACTTTTATAGAACCATTAAGACAAATAAGCACTTGATGAAGTTTCCTGTGTGAATGAAACCCTCTTGTTACACCCTGTTCAACTCTTGTAATATAATAAATCCTCTTTATTTCAAAAGGTATGTCTATTTTCCCTTCTATAGGCGTCAGGTTTCCATATTTATCTGTAATATCTTTAAATTTAACAAGTGCTGTATTATACATTTTACAACTACCTTTCTTTTAATATTATTAGTTCCTAAACACGAAAAATCTCTGTCCAATATAATTAGTGGCTGTAAAAATACACATTCCTAAAATCATAGCAATTTGTTCATATATTTTAAGAGAAATATTAAATGATAAAATATGTAAAAACCATATAACCAAAGGTTTTGCAGCACCATATGAAACCACATAACATACTATCACATTAATTGAAAACTTTATTGCAGTTTTCAAAACAGAAGATTTATTATTAAAAGTAAAAACTTTATTCAATAAAAAACTCATAGTGCTTCCTAAAACATATGATATTGATGACGAAACCCAATATCCCAAATAAAATACATTGTAAAATATTAACATGGTCATCATTCCCACAAATGTATTCAGAACACCCACTATAATAAATTTTAATAGGTTAGACTCCAATATTTTTTTAATCACGGTTTCTTATTCTCTGATAATTTATTTAAAAAATCCTTTATAATATATCGTGGACGTTTTTTAGTTTCCATATATATTTTACCAATATATTCTCCAACTACTCCTATTGCTAGCAGTTGCAATCCACCTATCATCCAGATAGATACAACTATAGTAGTCCACCCCGCAATCGTTTTACCTATAAAATAAATATATAAAAAATAAAATAGCATCAAAATACTAATAGTAAAAATGAAATAACCTAATGCTGTAATAACTCTTATAGGCTTGATACTTAATGATGTTATTCCATCAATAGCAAAAGTAACCATCTTTTTTAATGGATATTTTGATTCACCTGCAAAACGTTCATGTCTCTCATATTCCACTATTCCAGTAGTATATCCTATCATAGGAATTATTCCACGAAGAAATAAATTAACTTCCTTGAATTGCATAAGGCCATTAAGTGCACGTTTGCTCATCAAACGATAATCAGCATGATTATTTATTATATTAACTCCCATAATATTCATAAACTTATAGAATCCTTGTGCTGTTGTTCTTTTAAAAAAAGTATCAGTTCTACGAGAACAACGAACCCCATATACTATATCACTGCCTTGATAAAACTTATCGACAAATTTTTCCATGACAGAAACATCATCTTGTAAATCTGCATCAGCACTAATAACTGCATCAGCTAAATCTTTTACTGTCATAAGACCTGCAATAAGTGCATTTTGATGTCCCTTATTACAAGACAGATTAATACCAGAAAATAAAGAGTTTTCTTTATGTATATTTTCTATAATTTTCCATGTTTTGTCTTTTGATCCATCATTTATAAAAACTACTCTGCTATCCTTAGATATTTTTTTGTGTGAAATCATAGACTCCATAATAGAATTTAATTGTTTAGCAGTTTCATGAAGTACCTCTTCTTCATTATAACAAGGAATAACAATATATAAAACGGCACTTATCATTTTTTATCCCCACCCCTTATTAAAATATCATTATTTAAACTAACATCTATAAACTGATTCTCTTTATTTTTCAAATTACAAATTACGGAATATTTACCATCAGATACAAAATCATACTCAAAATAGCCTGCACTAAGTTCATTTGTTTTATAAACCTGAATCCCGTTCTTTAATATTGAAAAAGTATAAGAAATTTTTGGAATCTCTTTTAACTGACTTACAACAAAAGAATATCTCCTTTCTGATAATTTATTTGCCTCAAAATTCTTAACCAAGAAACCATCATCAATAATTATATTTGCCTCCTGTGGTAGTCCGTAATATCTTTTAAGCGGATTCATATGAAAATCTTTTAATTTAGGGTTTCCTGTATTGATAATATCCGAATCATATTTCGGCAAAATAACCCATGAATTTTTTTCTAATCTATTTTGATAATATTTTAATCGGTAATCATCAATTATTTGTGTTCTTACACTAGTTATCTTATCAGCTTCTTCGCATATATGTACGTATATTTCCATGCGCAAGAAAATTATTGATACGAGAATAATAACTAATATTTTTCTTAAATCCTCAGACTTAACTTCAACATTCGAAGAGATGTAACCTGTAATCGCAATTAAACAATATAGAGTAAGCATTAAATTTCTATTTCCTGGCGATATAACCATTGGAGCTGAAGAGCACACCCCCATAAAGTATAGAACAATAAGCCTGTCCCTGTTTTCTATCAGCTTAATTATAGGTATAAAAACTAATATTAAAAGTAAAAAACATAACATAACGGAAAGTGGTTTATGAGTATTAAAAAATGTATTTTTTATTTCATTATATATAGCAGACGCAAATGTGTAATAATTAACTGTAAAAAGAAATAATATCTCCTTTAATGCAATTAATCCTCCCATTAAACATAATAAACTTATATAAAGAATGTTTAAAATTTTATTTTTAAATGTAATTTTTTTATTGTAAATAGAAACTAAAGTAATAAATATAAAGAATAGAAATAAAATAATGTTATTAACAACTAATTGTTCCAATACTATAGGTAGATTTTGAGTTATCAACTCTGCTATATTTTTTCCTCCAGCACTTTCTGTAGATCTATTGAAAAACCCAACAGATGTGAATAAAATTAAACATCCTAAGATGTTACCTGTAAAACCCCATATAATATAAGGAGTAATTTTTTTACGTTTCAAATATGACTGCATACAAATTATAATATTTGCTACAGTTAGACCTATTGTCATATTTTCTATAAAAAGACTTGCACAAAAGCTTACAGTAGCTATAATTAATAAATTTAATTTTTCATTCTGCCAGAATTTAATTTTTTTATCAGTATTCTCTCTATATATTAAAGTAAGATAAAAAAATATTAAGCAAATAGCAATAGAATATGAAATGTTTCCAATTATATGTAACTGAATTTCTGAACGTATTCCTTTTGAAACACTTAGAATCATAGCAAACATAATCACATTTGACATAGGTTTTCTTTTAAAGTTCATAAACTCCGATATATAGTATAATGTCAAAGTATATATTCCTGCACTAAAGAAACACCAAAAATTATTATAATAACTTAAAATACTATCTGCAAAATTATTAATTATTCTTCCATTAAAGTAACTCCATTGCTTTATACATCCAATTAAAGTCGTTAAAAACCCTTCTTTATACCATCCTGAAATCTCCCAGTCATCACCTACAATCGGGATATGGAATCCAACATATAAGAAAAACAAAAATGTAGCTATATAAACCCAGTTATAAAAAAGCCAAATTTTAAAATTATCATATTTTTTCATTAAATAAATCATCCCTAAAACACCTACTTTTCACTTGCTCAGTTAATAATTATGTTCAAAAAAATTATTAACTAAAAATGTATTAATAATCCTGAAATACAAAATAA
Source organism: uncultured Clostridium sp. (assembly GCA_964554365.1). Classification (GTDB taxonomy): domain Bacteria; phylum Bacillota; class Clostridia; order Clostridiales; family Clostridiaceae; genus Clostridium_AM. The sequence goes on from CAZKOJ010000134.1 coordinate 10,739, forward strand.
ACTTTAATTTCTTCTAAATAATAAAACTTTAACATCAATATTTCAAATTCTAATTTGTGGATTAATAAGTTCAACAATAATATCATAAATACCATAGCAAATATGTTTTTCCACAAATAATCAACCTTTGTATACAGCGTTGAGTAGCCTGAAACTTCTTTTAAACTAAAGATGCTATTCCTACCTTTACGTTCCAAACCTATTAAATGCAATATTAACAGCTTAAAAGTTTTATAATGATTGTTTAATCCTCTACATTCCTTAGGTTTTCATATTTATCATTTATCTCTAAAATCCAATGTTTTGTATCCAAGACTCATAATCTGAATTCTCCCAAGGCATACCTCTTTTAAATGAATACTTCCAAGGATATACGGATTCACCTGTAATCTTATTTTTTATTTTTCTAACTGAACAAATTTCTTTTGCAGGGTTTCCTACTACAACAGTTTCCTTTTTTACATCTTTTGTAACAACTGCACCCGCTCCAACTAGTGCATCTTGGCAAATATGAATTCCAGGTAAAATAATACTCCCAGTTGAAATAATGGCAAATGAATCTATTTTTACCCCTAACAATTCTTCCGAAGGTGGTGTTGGATCATTCGTTAATACCACGTATGGAAAAATCCAAACATAATCGTTAATTTCACTATTTTGACCTATGTGTACATTGCTATGCATACTCACATAATTGCCTATCTTACAATGCCCTTGTATATCCGACAACGTTCCCACTTTTACATTATTACCCATTTCAGTATTTTCTCTTATGGTAACCTTATGTCCACTCTGAAAATTATCTCCTATGATTGTATCTCCATATATAACATTTTCCGTTCTTATTAAAGCATTTTCTCCAATAACTAATGGATGATTTTTGTTAATTTTATCCTTGTAAAAATCCATTAGATATTCACCTAAAATACTTCTCCCACCTATAAAACTACCTCTTTTAACGTGAACATTATCTCTTATAATACACCCATAGTCTATATATACATCATCCTCTATAGTTACATTTTTGCCAACTATAGTTCCTTCGTTTATAGTTACATTTTTACCTATATTAACCGTACTATCAAACATAAAAATTTCCTCCATTAATAATAGAATTTAAGTATACAGTTTGCTCTTCAATAACTTTTTCGTCTTCTCCATATGTATTTAAATACATATTTAATAAAACCACTTTACTAGATTTATAATATTGAAGAAACCTAATTACCTTTTTATTTTATTAATATTTTCCCTAGTATCATTATCTTATTAAATAACTTTCTCAAAATCAAAAGAGCCGTAATTATAAATGAACTTATAAAACAAGCAATACCTATATATCCTATCAAAAGTTTCATAGCTAATGCATATCTGAAAGGAATTAAGTTTTTAAAATCACATACTGAATATAAAAGTAACATGATTGTTGAAAATATGAAAAGTACACGTTTTTTAGAGGATAGCTTACCTAATATGTCTATATTTCTATTTAAAACCCCTATTTTTTGTAATACTTTTGTCGAAATCACACCAAAATTTATAGCACAATAAATAAGTTTCTTCTTAAATGAATATTGATTCCATTCATATTTTCTTACATAGCTTATCTTTACATTATTATAATCCTTTATTACATGTTTCTTTTTATCTTTCGTTAACATGTGCATATATGGTAAAACTTCTTTTTCTGTAATCTTGAGTACATCATCAAAATAATGAAACATAGCTTTGTTATCATTATTTTCATTACCATGACTAATACCACCTGCTCTATGTTTCATAGATGTAATATCAATCCATCCTATTTTAACACCTATCCTCACTATGCGAAGAAAAAATGACCAGTCCTCTATTAAAAAAAACTCTTCATCATAATAACCATACTTCTTATATATTTCACTCCTATAACAACATCCTCCAGCTGGTATCAGGCATGCTACAGAAAGCTCATTGTAAAGTTCTGGTGATGTATAATTCTTAATCATATGTACTTGATTAGGTTGAACAGCATTTGTTTCAAACGCTTTTAGGTCTATATCATACATTCCACATTGTGAAGTAACAATCAATACATCTCTATTTTTTTGAAAATAATCTACAAAATTACTAAATACACTCTTATCAAATATTGCATCATCAGCAGCCATCATCATAACATATTCACCAGTTACAAAAGAAAGTGCTTTATTAACATTTTTAATCGTACCTAAATTGATTATATTGTTGTTAATAACAACTCTTTTAATATTATTATTTTTATATTTACTTATATAAGTTTTTAATTCCATTTCATTAAAATCATCGGAACTATCATTGTTAATAATTATTTCAATATTAGGATAGTCCTGTGTTAACACTGAATCAAT
>CAZKOJ010000135.1:0-12918 GCA_964554365.1 uncultured Clostridium sp.
AGAACGTGTTTTTTCTATTTCTTCTTGAAGTTCTCTAAGTTTTAGTTTTATTGCCTCAGCTTTTTTACCTGCATCCTCATAGCTAGTTTTTAAAGAATTATAAGTTTTGTCAGCTTCAAGTTTTTTTGCAAGAGCCTTTTTAGCTAATTCATCATTACCTTTGCTCATAGCAAGCTTAACTTTTTCATCAAACTCCTCTGAAGTTCTTTTAGCTTCAGTCATCTTTTTCTCAATTTCATGAACATTACCTAAAATTTGAGCAGAAGATAGTTTTGCTTTGTTTAAACTTTCCTCCATATCTCTTATCTTTTGGTCTAAAAGTTCAATTGGATTTTCTGCCTCATCCAAAGCGTTGTTAACCTTTGCTTTAAACATATTAGACATTCTTTTAAATACTCCCATAAAAAAATCCTCCTTAATTATCTTCTTTTATATTTTTTTATTAATTTAATAATAACTACTATTATGATGATAAAAATTATAAGTTTAAATAATCCTATAAACCAACTTCCTAAAAGACTGTGGCTCCCATATCCTGAGCCACTACCATGTCCCCATGGTATAGGTATTGGAATAGGTAAAAATGATCGTTTGCTTCCGCTAGTATTAGTTTTAGGTGGCGGAGCAGTATTATTATTATTTGACGATTTTGACTTATAGTCTTCAGAAGACTTTGGTGAATTTGAAAAATTACCAGACTTATAGTCTCCATTTGAAGATTTTGGTGTACTGGAAGAAGATTTAGGTGAAGAAGAACTACCAGTTGAAGATTTAGGTGAAGAGAAGCTACCTGATTTAAAGCTTCCACCTGAACTTTTGGAGCCAGAACTATGCCCTCCTCCTCCTTTGGCATAAGCTACAGCATAGTTGTCATTTATTCCTATAGTATCTATTAGTCTAGGACTAAAAATGTCTGCGGATATAAATAAAAAAGCAAGTAGAAAACATATAAGAAACCGCTTTTTATTTATGTTGGTCACCCCCTAAGAAACAACGTTACCTTTTAATTATATGTTAACATATTATTGTTCAATATTGGATACAAATAATAATAAATTTTGTTGGGTTGACTATGATATTTATTATAGGTTATTAAATACTATATTACAATATTAAAATTAACTCATTTGAGGGGAATTTTGACGGTTTATTCAATTTGTCTAAACTAATCACCATTATATCTCCTTATACCTTAATATTTCACTGCAATGTGAATTGAAAATTTATACTATTTAACTTGTAAAGAGGTTATATATAACTTATAATATTAGTATAAAGATTATTATGTTATTTAATATAGATACTTAAGGTTACAATGTTACATAGAAGGGAATGCTTGAATAGAATTATAAAAAGAAGGGTAGGTGAAAACTTGGTTTCTAGTTATGTTTAATTTGTAATCTAGGAATCAGGCTGTAAAAATGGAAAAAAGCAAATTTGGTATAGAATATATAAATGAGGTTGCTAAAGAAATATCGAAAAATACTATAGTATCTTACGAAGATTTGCCTAGATATGATTTGTTCTTATCTCAGGTTATAGATTATCTGAATGATAAATTTTCAGATGAAAAATATACTAATAATATAGTACAAAATTATATTAAAAATGAGGTTATAACTAAACCAGAAGATGGAAAAAAGAGAGGCTATACTAAAGATCACTTAGCTCAATTAGTTCTTCTTAGCTATATGAGACCTATATTGACTACTGAAGAGATAAAGAAAGTCTTTAGTTTAGCTTTTAATGAAATAAATAATAGTGATGATGATATCATATCATGGGAAAAAGCCTATAAGATTTTTTCTGATATACAAAAAGATAGTTTTGAAGAGTTTATATCAAAACAACATTTTAATGAAGACAAAATTGAAAATATAGTAAAAGGTATGAACTTAAATCATGAAGATGAAGAGAGAATAAATGTTTTTTTTGTTGTAATGACGTTGATTTGTCAAGCCAGTGCTATAAAGAAATTAGTACAAAATATAGTAGATAACTACAAATAGTGATAACTAAACTATACTAAGTTATTTTGATTATAATTTACATTAATAACATATTAATGTAATTATGTTAATATCCAGAGCTTGGGTTGAGATATTTTTAGTTAAAAAAACTAAGGTATTTTATAAACGTACTATTGAATAAATCCCCATTAGAGAATATATAAATATATATTATGAAACACTTGGTTTATCTACCTGGTGTTTTTTGTTTTTATATAAAAAGGAAATAATTTACAAATGACTTTCTTTCTTTATGTTTGATTTACATATAATTGGTGTGGATATTAGTAAAAAATAAGAGAATGCAAGAAGCCTGTTTATATTAATATTCTTGCATTCCATTTTAAAATTTAAATTCTTGTAACGAGACATACACTATGAGCAGATATACCTTCTTTCCTGCCTGTAAATCCTAATTCTTCTTCGGTAGTTGCTTTTACGCTTATTCTATCTTCACTTATATTTAAGGTTTCAGATATAATAGTTCTCATATTATCAATATAGGGAGCTAATTTAGGAGCTTGAGCAATTATAGTAGAGTCTATATTTCCAATTTTAAATCCTTTTGCTATAATAAGCTCTCCTACTTTTTTTAATAACATTAAGCTAGAAATATTTTTATAAGAAGGATCTGTATCAGGAAAATGCTTACCGATATCACCTAATGCTAATGAACCAAGTAAACTATCCATTATAGCATGAAGAAGTACATCAGCATCAGAATGACCAAGTAGACCTTTAGAATATGGTATACTTATTCCACCAAGAATAAGAGGTCTGTTTTCAATAAGCTTATGTACATCATAACCTATTCCTATTCTCATAATAAAACCTCCAAAGTTTTTAAATATATTTTATCACAAATAATAAAAAAAGGTGCTTGTATATTGCACCTCAAGATATATCTTTGTTATAGTTGATTATTTTTTTGTTATCATCTGGGTCAGAAGAGTTATTTGTAGAGCTAAATATTTTTTTAAGCAAATTTTTTAATTTCCATAACAGAGTTTCTTTTTTATTTTTTTTATTGTTTTTAGTAAAATCCACAAAAATAAGTTTATCTCTCATAACCTCCCTACCTTTCATTAAAATATTTATTATAATAAAATAATAGCATAAAAAAGGAAAAATGTTAAGAAAATTCTAAAAACAATATCAAAACTAAAAGTTGCTTACAATGTAATTAAATCTATGTAAAAGTTAAGCGCCATTTATCACTTTAATTTTAATATATAAAAGGCGCTTAACTAAGAGAAAAAAAGAATAAATTAATGGACTATGCATAATTTTATGGTCAATAATATTATATGAAGTATGTATTCGATAGGTTAAAATAAATTTTAAGAAAAAATTATAGAATATATAAAGTTATGCACAGGTTATCCACAATTCTGTGGATAATGTTGATAACTATGAGTAAAGTTTAATGGTATTAAGATGTTTCGTTGATGGTTTTTTGTATATTTGGTATTTTAACACATATTTAACAAGTTATAAACAAGCTGTCTGTGGATAATGTTAATAACTTTATGAAATTGATAGTAGATAATATTTTATTAACTCTATGAGTAATTTGTTGTAAAGTGCGATAAAAATAGAATAGTAGGAGCAAATCATGATGGACAATGTAATTATATAAGATTAAAAAATGTAAATTATCAATAATTGATATTAGGTAAGACTAACAAGTTATACACAAGTTAAATGTTAATAATGTGGATAAATAAAATAAATATTTCTAGTGCAAATAGAGGAGGAGTTATATTATAATATAATCTATAAAAGTCAAATATGTTAATGTATAGCAATTAAATTTAAATTTTAGCATTATAAAATGCTTTTATGAAAGAAGTGAAGATATGAATAAAAGATATAAGAAAATAGTATTAGTAGTTAGTTTTATTGTAATGGTAGGCATCTTGGGGTATAACTTTATTAGTAAAGAAAAAACAAAATCTGAGAATGAAAATTCACTTAAGGAAAAAGTTACTACACTTAAAGAAAGTAATAACAATAAAAACACAAGGCAATCTTCAGTAAATACTGAAATTAAAAAGGAAAGAGAGTTTAAAGATGGTAATTTAAAATATAATGATAAATCTATACCTGTAATTATGTACCATTCTATTGATTATGAAGCAGGAAATGAACTTAGAGTTTCTAAAGATGCTTTTAGAGAGCAAATGAAATATCTAAAAGATAAGGGATATACAACTTTAAGTTTAGATGAATTGTATAGCTTTATGGTTAATAATAAACCTATTCCTGAAAAATCAGTGGTGCTAACTTTTGATGATGGATATAAAGATAATTATGAAAATGCATATCCTATATTAAAAGAATTTGGTTTTAATGCTGCAGTATTTATTATTGTTAATTGCATAGATAAAGAAAAAGATTATTTAACTTCACAGCAATTAAAGGAAATGGATGTAAATGGCGTGAGTATAGAAAGTCATACTATAAATCATGATCAATTAGATAAATTACCTTATAATAAACAAGTTGAAACATTAAAAAGTTCAAAGGAATATATAGAAAAGCTCCTCAATAAAAAAGTAAAATATATAGGATACCCTTATGGAAAGACTAATGACAGCGCTATAAAAGCAGCTAAGAATACCGGCTACAAAATGGCCTTTACAACTGTAAGTGGATGGTCTAATAATAATCAAGGAATGTATACATTACACAGAGTATACATATCAGCTAACTATGATATAAAAGAGTTTGAAAGAAGATTAACTAACTCTAACTATAATGTTAGTACTTCTAATAAAAAATCAGCAAAACCTTAAAAAAGGAGGCTTTATAAAGAAGCCTCTTCTGTTTTTATAGAATTAGTAATTAATTTATTTATAGTTTTAAGCTCAACTTCAGTTAGATATCTCCATTTACCTATAGGAATATTTTTTAAGGTTACGTTCATTATTCTAACTCTTTTTAGTTTAATCACATTATAACCTAAAGTTTCACACATTCTTCTTATTTGTCTATTTAAACCTTGAGTTAATGTTATTCTAAATATATGGGAATCTTCTTTCATCACTTTACAAGGATTGGTTACTGTATTTAATATTCTTACACCAGAACGCATTTGATGTATAAACTCATTTGTAATAGACTTATCAACAGTAACTACATATTCTTTCTCATGGTTATTTCCAGCTCTTAGAATCTTATTTACAATGTCACCATCGTTAGTTAGAAAAATTAGACCTTCAGAATCTTTATCTAATCTTCCAATGTGAAATATTCTTTTAGGATAGTTCATAAAATTTACTATATTATTTTTTATGGATTTTTCAGTAGTGCATATTATGCCTGCAGGTTTATTCAAAGCAATATACACTCTATCGTCTTTTTTATTTAAAGGCTTCCCATCAAGCCTTACTTCATCACCAGGAGTAACCTTAGAGCCCGTTTCTGCTAAAACACCATTTATAGTAACTCTTTTTTGGACAATGAGCTTATCAGCTTCTCTTCTAGAGCAAATACCTTTTTCACTTATAAATTTATTTATTCTAATAGAATTTAGATTTTCATTATGGTTTATTACATTTTTATACAACTGAACAAAATCTCCCTTCTTTATTTTTATTTCATAGTATTTTTATTATATCTGAATTCTAAAGTATTATCTATAAAGTAAGATAATACTTATGTATAGATAAATAATTTTTGATATTCCACAATTATAAACAGATTTATTGAAGTACTTATCATAATAAAACACTAGAATATTAAACTAATATAAAATAATATTGGAAAAAATGATTAAAGTTACTTATAATATCATTATAAGGATATAATTTTGGGGGGGATCAATTTGAATAAAAAAGTCAAGATTTTTACTTTTTCTCTTATATTTTCTTTAACTATTTCTCAATACAAAGTGTTAGCATCAAGTGATTCACTAGATAGCACGCCTAAAGTAAATATTAATACCAATAAGGAGTGGTCTGTTAAATTTAGTAGTCCTTTGAAGCCTGAAACTGTAAATAATAAGAATATAGTAGTTACTGACGAAAGTGGGAAAGTAGTTCCTGTGGTTGTGTCACTTGACAGTAATCCAAGTACAGTTATAATAGGCTCTAAGGTATCTGGTTATGAACCAAACAAGAAATACAAGTTATCAATAAGTACAGATGTTCAATCAACTTCAGAAAAAAAATTAAATAGTCCTTTAAAAATGCAGTTTACTACTATTAACAAGTATAATGATGGTACAAGTTATGAAAACTTACCACAAGTAACATCTGTAAAATTTGACTATGCTCCACTTTTACCAAGTCAAAAACAGGGATTTAACTTAACTACTAAAAATGAAAGTAATGCTCAATATAGAATCTTTGTACATAGTTATAAAAATGATAAAGAGGTTTATAGTGAGTTAACTAAAGGGTATACAGCTGCTTCTAATGGAAAAGTAACCTCATTAAAGGAGCTTGAAGCAGGTACTGCTGGTCAGAAATACAAGGTTGTGGTATATGTTAAAAGGGCTAATGTAGCAGGAGTACATAAGGATGTAAATACGGATTATGATAATTGTTATGTAGATTATTTTAGATGTGTTGATAGCGTAAGTACAAGTAATAATGTAAATGCTAACTATGACAGTAAACTAGATGAAATGGTAAATATTCAGAAAAACCTAAAAGATAAATCAGTTTTTGTTGAATACAATGATTCAAATAATGAAGCAACAAAAAACCAAATAAAATACTATATGGATTCTAATAATTTTATGGATAACTACGGAAAATATCAATTTTTGAAGTTAACCTATACAGATGGAATTACAGTTGGTGATTTGAATAATGTTTTAAAAGGTAAAGGAATTTTAGAAGAAAAGGGACAAGCATTCTTAGATGCAGCTAAAAGCAATAACATCAACGTAGCTTATTTAGTATCTCATGCGCTTTTAGAAACAGGGAATGGAAAATCTTTGTTGGCTAATGGTGGTCTTAAAGATAGTAGTGGAAGATATAAATATGATGCTCCTGTATATAACTTTTTTGGAATAGGCGCTGTTGATGCAGACGCAAATTATTATGGTACTAAAGTTGCTTATGAAAATAAGTGGTTTACTCCAGAAGATGCTATTATGGGAGGCGCTAAATGGATTTCACCAAGATATATAAATAATGAAACTAGTAAACAAGATACTTTATATAAGATGAGATGGAATCCAGTTAATCCTGGAGAACATCAATATGCAACAGATATTTCTTGGGCATATAAGCAAATTTCTCGAATTGTAGATATTATATCTCAATCTAAGAATCCAATATTAAATTTTGAAATACCTAAGTTTAAGTAATATATAAGTAAATGCTTAGATTCAAAAAATCTAAGCATTTATTTTTTATATACTAATCGAGGATACCTTCTTCTTTTAAAATTGATTCAAGTTGTTGAACTTTTTCTGCAAGAAATACAAACTTTTCTTTTAAGACAGTTTTAGGTAGACTTTCTTTTGATAAATTCTCCTCCATGTACTCAATAGTACTTAAAGCTTCATCAATATCTTTTTGAGCTAATTCTAAATTTTCTTCTTTCATTTTGATTCTCCTTTAGTTTAATATATTTTTAGCTTTTTTTAATCCATCTTCATCTATAAAAGGTGCACAAAACTCAAAACTTTTTTCATGTCCACAATTGGAGCAGATACATGAGCATATATCATATGGCACACCATCTATTATATTTATTTTCAAGTTTTCAGATAAATATTCACCACCACATATTTCACAAGGAGTATCGTTTATAACAGAATACTCACTTTCTATATATTTCATTATCTCTCTAATGGTCATTTTAAACCTCCAATTTGCAAAAAATTATGTACAATATAAATCGTATCATTCTTAAATTTTAATTTCAATAGTAATAATAACTTATACAAACTTAACTGTAAAGTTAAATTTTCACCAAATTAAACCAATAAAAGTTTTAATAAGTTTATATTGACAATCATATACATTAACTAATCACAAACTATGAGTTCATGGAATGTAAGGAGATAAATAAATGATAAATTTTATATGGTTTTTTATTCTAGCTTTTGGTATTATCTTTGGTATCTTTACAGGGAAAGGAGGGAATATATCTACAGCTATAATGTCATCCGCAGACTCCACAGTAAAGCTTACTATAGGCCTTGTAGGCATTATGTGTTTGTGGTGTGGTGTAATGAAAATTGCTGAAAAGAGCGGCCTTACAGACAAGCTAGCTAAAGTGTTAAAGCCTATATTAAAGTTGATTTTCAAAGATGCAGCTAAGGACGAAAAAGCATTGGGTTATATAGTAATGAATTTAACAGCAAATATGATGGGACTTTCAAATGCAGCAACTCCATTTGGAATTAAAGCTATGCAGGAGTTAAATAGATTAAACAAAAATAGCAACTCAGCTAGCAATGATATGGCTTTATTTCTAGTAATAAATGCAGCGTGCATACAATTGATACCAACAACAGTTATATCTATACGTGCAGCTGTTGGATCTCAAAACCCGGCAGAAACTATAGTTCCTACGATAATAGCTACTGGAATAGCGGGTATGTTTGGAATAATATTTTGTAAAATGTTACAAAGATATTTTTAAAATAGATAATACTAATATACGGAGGAATAATTTATGGATTATATGATAAAATGTATAGTTCCTATAATTGTAATATCTATAACTACATACGGAATATTTAAAGGAGTTAAGGTATATGAATGTTTTGTAGAAGGAGCGAAAGAAGGACTTGCTATATGTGTAAGAATTTTTCCATATTTATTAGCTATGTTAGTAGCAGTTGGTGTCTTTCGAGAATCTAAAGCTCTAGATTATTTTATATGTATGATAAAACCTTTGGTTAAAATTATAGGGCTTCCACCAGAAGTTGTGCCATTAGTATTAATAAAACCTTTATCAGGCAGTGGTGCATTAGGGATCTTTGCAGAAACTTTAAATAAGTTTGGAGCAGATAGTTATATAGGTAGGGTTTCATCCATAATCATAGGATCTACAGAAACTATATTTTATACTCTTACAGTATATTTTGGTGCTGTAGGAATTAAAAAAATAAGACATACTATTTATGCAGCAGTATTAGCAGACCTAGTGTCAATTATTATGGCAGTAACTCTTGCAAGAATTATGTTTTAAAGGGACTAATAAATTTAATATTTATTAGCCCTTTAAAATGCCTAAATAATTTATTATTTTATAAGTAATCTAAATTTTCTTCTAAAAACTATAATCATTATTAAACCTTCAAAGAACCACTGTATGGTAGTAATCCACCATGCATACACTACAGATAATTTTAATATATATATAATATAGAACATTAAAGGGAGTCTTATAAGCCAGCTAGAAACAAATGAAATTAAAAACGGAGTTTTAGTATCTCCCATGCCTTTCAATGCGCCTCCAAGTATCATAGAAATCCCCATAGGAATTTGTTCCACTGCAGCTACCATAAGACATATAGAGCCTAGTTTAATTACATCTTGTTCTCTAGAATTTATGAAAAGATGAATTAAAGTATTAGGGAAAATTAAAAACAAAAGAGAGCCAAGAGCCATTATAATACTACCTAAACCCATACAAGTGTAAGAATATTCTTTGGCCTTTTTAAAATCTCCCCCACCTACCTTGTGACCTACAAGTGTTGTAGCAGCTATTGCAAAGCCCCAACCAGGCATGAAAGAAATAGATTCAATGGTTGTAGTAATTTGATTTGATGCAAATGCAATATTACCCAGGTGCATAATTATGAATACACTTAATAATCTACTTATATCAAAGGCACCTTGTTGTAACGAAGAAGGAATACAAAGTTTTAATAATTCTTTAGCTTTGTGAATATTTAAATGAATTATATATTTAAATCTAGGCTTTATTTTAGATTTTTTAATTACATATACAAGTATAAATACAAAACCAGAAATATGTGAAGAAGCCGTAGCTATAGCAGCTCCTCTGATACCTAATTCAGGAAATCCATAGTGACCAAAAATCAATAACCAATCTAAGGTTAAATTTATTATGTTAATGAAAAGAGATACAAATAAAGGAGTTCTAGTATTGCCATACCCTCTTAAAACTGAATTTAAAACATTCATAAGCATATTAAAAAATAAACCCACAGAAGAAATTTTCATAAACAGTATTCCGCCAGTTATTACAGCACCTTTTGCTCCTGCGATTCTTAGTATATCCCCACAAAACGTAAAAATTACAATAAAAATGCACAAACCTATAATAATAGCTATAACAAAACCGATAGATGCATATTCTTCTGCAAAATCTATCTCTTTGGCTCCGATTTTTCTAGCCACAAGAGAGGAGACCCCTATAGATACTCCAACAGCTATAAATATGTTTGAAAAAGTATAAAGTATTTCGGAACTAAGACCTACAGTACTTACAGCTATGTTACCACCATAATGTCCAACCATCATGGTATCAAATACCCATATCATCATATATAGAATCATTTCTCCTACTGCAGGTAGAGCAAGATTTAGCACATCTTTTATAGTTTTTTTATCAAACATTTAATACCCCCACAAAAGCAATTTTTAATATAGATAAATCCACATTGAATAGTACTACTATATAAAAGAATGGACACAAACTACACTTCTTATAGTATTAATTTAATCTTTATCTGATGACTAATAAACAGAAGTGGTTTTAAATGACATATACGTTCATATTAACAGAAAATTTATTAATGTACTAGTTTGGAGTATAGTTTAATCTAGGATTGATATTAAATTTTAATATTGGTATAGAACTATATTAAAAAATACTACAATTGAAGATTGACTATTTATAAATAAGAATTGGTGATGATGATTAATTGTATATAGATTGAAGGATAAAATTTCTTAGTTTTTAGAATAGTAAAATTGCAATTTATAGTTACAAATAATATAATGGAAACAATTAACACGCTAATTTATTGGAATGTAGACAAAATAAAACAATTTTCCTGAAATAAAATTATTGTAGGGGTGAATAATTTGCTAAAGTGGAAGGAATTATACGAGGAATGTTTAAATTGTCATAAATGTGAACTTGGAAATAATAGATGTCACATGGTTTTTGGAGAAGGAAATCCAAAAGCAAAAATTATGTTTATAGGAGAAGCACCAGGTGCAGATGAAGATAGAACTGGATTGCCTTTTGTAGGAAAAGCAGGACAGCTTCTGACTAAAGGATTAACAGCGTTAAACTTAACAAGAGAAAAAGACTATTACATATGTAATATATGCAAGTGTAGACCTGAGAATAACAGAACTCCTTATGAAAAAGAAGCTGAAGTTTGCATATCATATCTAAGGAATCAAGTAGCACTAATTAAACCTAAAATAATAGTTTGCTTAGGTGCTACAGCACTAAAATATATTTTAGGACAACAATTTAGAATAACTAGAGATAGAGGAAAATGGATTGAAAGAAAAGGTTTTTATATGACGGCTACTTTCCATCCTTCTGCAATACTTAGAGATGAAAGTAAAAAAACATTTTTTTGGCAAGATTTAAAGGATATAAGAAAAAAGTATGATGAGCTTTCCTTGAATACAATCAAATAAACTAATAAAAACCATAAAGATAGCCAAGGGGGATTCAAATTAATGTTACTTTTCTTATACTTAGGATTTATATTATCAATTATTTTTATAATATTATTATCTAATTTGGAAGAGAAAAAAATATATGAAAAAAATATAAAAGAAGAATATATTTTTACATATTTTGCAAAAAAATGTCTGGAAAAATTATTATATGTTTATTTATAATGATTTTTAATTCTGTAGTTCTCCCTTATACAATATGGTTTTTTGGAGCAAAGGAAACATCTTCTTGCGAAAAGGTTATTAAAAGTAGCAATATATATAATGATTTAGATAAAGATTATCATATTAAAGTGGAGAAATATGATGATAAAACTCAGTATGTTTTTAACACCATAGGCAGTGATAAAATGCAAAAAATTGATAGTAAATATGTTGAAATTGTTAACATAGGTCCAAATGAAAATCCTAGAATTGATGAAATAGATTGTTATAAATCTACAAGATTAAAGAATAAAAATTTTATAGCAAAATCAGTAAATAATATGTTTTGCTTTATTTCAGGCTGGGATGAAAAGTTAGTAGGTAAAAAATCGAAAATATATATTCAAAGTGAAGCAATAAAAAAATAAAGAATATATTAAGGAAAATTAGGAAAACATATTGACAGTAGGATACATATAGAATATTATAATGATAAAATGCTGTGAAAGAAAGAGTAGTAGATGAAAGTGCCAAAAGAGAATCGGAGTTGGTGGAAACCGATGGTAAAATAATTTATGAACATGGATCTAGAGCAGGTTATCTGAAAATTATAGTAAGATAGCACGGAAGCAACCGTTATAATGCAGAGTAATAAAAGCGTTATTAGCTAGAGTTACTTAATGAGGTTTTTATCGTGAGATAAAAACAAAATAGAGTGGTAAAGTGTTAAATATGCCTCTATATGAAGTTATTTCTTCATATAGAGGTTTTTTGTGTTTTTAATATATAGCATTAGGATAGCAAAAACATTAATATATAAATTTTCAAGGAGGAATAAAAAAATGTGCAAAAAAACATATTATATTACTACACCTATTTATTATCCATCAGCGAAACTTCATATAGGAAATACCTATACAACCATTGCAGCTGATGCATTGGCAAGATTTAAAAGGCTTACAGGGTATGATGTAATGTTTTTAACAGGAACAGATGAACATGGACAGAAAATTCAAAGATTAGCAGAAGCTAAGGGCGTTAAGCCAAAGGAATATGTTGATGAAATAGTAGCAGGAATAAAGGATCTTTGGGATATAATGAATGTAAAATATGATAAATTT
>CAZKOJ010000136.1:0-12865 GCA_964554365.1 uncultured Clostridium sp.
TAAAACTACCTACCCACTCGATCAGCCCGTCCTTGGGCTCCTCGTGGCTTGAATCTTCCTGAGTTATTATTGGAAACTCCTACTCATTCTTCGTATGAGTAAGCGATTCACACCAAATTAAAAATTTGGGTTCTCTGCTCAAAACGTTAAGCATAAGGCCTTCTAAATTCACTCTAAGTTTTTCTTCACAATATATTTAAGTTTCTGTCCACTCTAAATTTTGCGCTGAA
This sequence comes from uncultured Clostridium sp., assembly GCA_964554365.1. Classification (GTDB taxonomy): domain Bacteria; phylum Bacillota; class Clostridia; order Clostridiales; family Clostridiaceae; genus Clostridium_AM. The sequence goes on from CAZKOJ010000136.1 coordinate 231, forward strand.
TATACTATCTTACCTTTACACATATAATCCTATTTTTTCTCCCAGGGCTGATAAGCCCGCATGCCGACAGGCAGAGAAAACTTAATTGTTTAGATTGTATAGAAATCTAGGTGTTATGTCTAAGTTTAATCAATCACTATAGTGTGCAACAAAATTCTCTTCCTATTGTAAGAGGAGTAAGGGATTCACACCAAATTTAAAATTTGGGTTCTCTGCTTAAGTCGGGAATAAGCGGTGGCTACGCTCTGGATAACGGTTTCTACGCTTCAGATGTGGTGAAAAACTCCAACAGAAGCTTTCTCACAAAGATAGTACGTCTTAATTTTTCAAATGATAAAATCTATGGTACTAAAGGTGCTACGCACTAAATACTAATTCAGGAAAAAATTTAAAAATATAAGTATATAATTAAATTTGAAGCCTACGGCGTGAGGACTTATCAGTCCTCTGAATGAATGTAATAATTCAGTGCATAGAACAGAAGTAACATGTAAATTTTAACTGTATGGAAGCTGAAATATATTGTGAAGAAACATTTGAGCAAATTTATAGAAGTTCTTTTCTTTACGTTTCAAAAATGCCGTAATTTGTGCCATGGAAGGCACAAGCTCCTCCCGCAACAAGGAAGTTGCATAGGAGGAGGTAGGCATTTTTGAATAAGTAAAGCATTAGAACTTCTAAATGAAGCGACTAGTTTCTGAACAATATATAGTAGCTGCAATACAGTTAAAATTCACTGTACTATTTGTATCGTAATACGCTTGAAATGAGAAAGTTGAGTTGTTAATAATAAGGATGAGTTTATAAAAAAATTATATAAAGCATTTAATTTTCAATTATAAGTGTGATTTTTATCACATTATTTTTTTGCAATTGATGATATGTTAAATATATAACAATTACAAAGCAGAAAGGGGGACTGATTATGTTTAGTGAAGAAATTAATAAAATAAGCGGAGCTGCAGTTAAAAAAGAAGTTCTATTTAGAAAAAGCAAAATGAAATATTTAGCAGCATCAGCTTTAGCTGGAATGTTTGTAGGATTTGGAATTATTCTCATTTTTACGGTAGGTGGATTGCTAAGTGCAGCGAATTCGCCAGCTACAAAAATTGTAATGGGAATTTCTTTTGGAGTTGCGTTAAGCTTAGTGCTTATGTGTGGAGCAGAGCTATTTACAGGAAATAATATGATTATGCCTATAGGCGCTTTGGAGAAGAAAGTAAAATGGAATTCTGTTTGGGGAATATGGATTTTTAGTTATATTGGAAACTTTATAGGTTCTGCAATGCTTGCAGGTATATACGTATCAACGGGTCTTACCAAGGGAACTACGTCAGAATTAATATTAAAAATATCTGCTGGAAAAATGAGTGCCAACTTTATGGAGTTATTTACAAGGGGTATATTATGTAACATTTTAGTTTGTTTAGCTGTATGGAGTTTTTTTAAGCTAAAAGATGAAGCAGCGAAACTTATTATGATTTTCTGGTGTTTATATGCTTTTATAACTTCAGGTTTTGAGCACAGTGTTGCTAATATGACATTACTTTCAATTGCATTGATGATTCCTCATAAAGCAGCAGTGTCTTTAAATGGATTAATATATAATTTAACGGCTGTAACTTTAGGAAATATTGTGGGTGGATTAATTTTTGTAGGAATGGCTTATTGGTATGTTTCTAAAGAATAAAATATAGGTAAATGTAAAATTTTCATATATATTATAATAACAAGGGGGTAAACGTTTAAATGGGATATATAATTAGTACTTTAAAATTTAATGATTTTTTAAAGAAATTAGAAGAACAATACAAAATATATGCTCCAGTAAATTTAAAAGGTAAGGGAACATTTTCTGATACGGATTTAGTGAGGTATTCAGAAATTAATGCTATTGAAGAAATAGAATTTAATAAAAAATCTAATTTTTCACCAAAGGAAATAATACTTCCAATTACTCAAACATTATTTTATTTTACAGAAGATTCCTTAATAGAACCTAAGGTAGAAGGTAAAAAGATTTTAATATTTTTAAGAAGTTGTGATATCCATGCTATAAAGAGATTAGATCAAATCTATTTAAAAAATGGATCAGAAGATATTTATTATAAAAGATTAAGAGATAAAGTTAAGTTTGTACTTATGGAATGTGAAAATAGCTTTGAAAATTGTTTTTGTGTAAGTATGGATAGTAACAAAACAAATGAATACGATTTGTTTGTAAAATATAAAGATGGAAAAGTCTTTGTGGAATGTAAAGATGAAAGCTTTAATAGTTATTTTCAAGGTATGGGAGAAGGAGTTGTAGAACCAATTTTTGTAACATCTAATGAAGTAGAAGTAGCGGTTTCTAAAAATATAGATGAAAAAATATTTAATTCTTCAATATGGAAAGAGTATTCAGGAAGATGCATTGCTTGTGGAAGATGCAACATGGTATGTGGAACCTGTACTTGCTTTACCATGCAGGATATTTTTTATAAAGACAATAAAAACTTAGGTGAAAGAAGAAGGGTGTGGGCTTCATGTCATGTAGATGGATATACAGATATGGCTGGAGGAAATAGTTTTAGAAAAGATAAGGGTGAAAGGATGAGATTCAAGGTTATGCACAAGGTGTATGATTTTAAGAAGAAATTTGGATATCATATGTGTGTGGGATGTGGAAGATGCGATGATGTATGTCCAGAATATATATCCTTTTCAAATTGTGTAAACAAATTAAATAATGCAGTAGAAGAGGTGAAATAAATGGAAAATATTTATATGCCAAGAGCTAGTAAGATAATCAGTATAACCCATCAAGCAGATACTGATTATACTTTTAGAATGGAATTTAATGGACAAGTAAAACCAGGACAGTTTTTTGAAGTGTCCATACCTAAATATGGTGAATCTCCAATATCAGTCTGTGAAATAGGAGAAGGATATATAGACTTAACTATAAGGAGAGTTGGACTAGTTACAGATGTTATCCATACATTTTTTCCAGGAGGCACTTTATTTATGAGAGGACCTTATGGAAATGGTTTTGATATAAATTTATATAAGGAAAAAGAGATTATTATTGCAGCAGGAGGAACTGGATTAGCACCTGTTAAAGGTGTCGTAGATTACTTTCATAATAATATAGAACAGGTTAAAAATTTTAATCTTTTGATAGGATTTAAATCACCTCTAGATGTATTATTTAAAGATGATATAGAAAGATGGAATAAAAATATAAATATAACTTTAACAGTGGATAAGGCAGAAGAAGATTATAAAGGAAATGTAGGCTTAATAACAACATATATTAAAGATTTAACTATTGAAAATTTAGAAGAAGCACAGGTTATTGTAGTTGGCCCGCCAATAATGATGAAATTTACTTTAGCTGAATTTTTAAAAAGAGGAATTAAAGAGGAAAACATTTGGGTTTCTTATGAAAGAAAAATGTGCTGTGGTGTTGGAAAATGTGGGCATTGCAAAATGGACGACACTTATATTTGTCTAGAAGGCCCAGTGTTTAATTATGCTAAAGCTAAACATTTAGTAGATTAAAAAAGGGGGAGACAATTATGGATATTAATACAAAAGTTCTTAAAAAAAATGCCTTTAGAATAACAAAAGAGAGAGGGAAAACCGCTATAAGAATTAGAGTGCCGGGTGGACATTTAGAAGCAAAACATTTTGAGATAATTCAGAAAGTTGCAGAAGAGTATGGTAATGGAACAGTTCATCTTACTACTCGACAAGGATTTGAAATACCTGGAATAAACATAAAAAATATTCCTAAAATAAATGAAATTATACAACCTGTTATTGAAGGGTTGGAAATAAATCAAAAAGATCCTAATACAGGATACTCATCAGCAGGTACAAGAAATGTTTCTGCTTGTATAGGAAATAACGTCTGTCCTTTTGGAAATTATAATACTAGTGCCTTTGCCAAAAAGATAGAGAAGGCTATTTTCCCTAATGATTATCATGTGAAAATAGCTTTAACAGGATGTGCGAATGATTGTATAAAGACAAGAATGCATGACTTTGGAATTATAGGTATGACTGAACCACAATATGAGAGTTATAGATGTATAGGCTGCAAAGCGTGTGTGAATAATTGTAAAAAGAGATCAGCAGATGCACTAAGTTTTGAAAATTTTAAAGTGGTAAGAGACCACAGCAAGTGTATAGGATGTGGTGAGTGTGTTGGTAAGTGCCCAACAGGTGCATGGACAAGAAGTAGTGAAAAATATTATAAATTAATTATCATGGGTAGAACAGGAAAGAAAAATCCAAGACTTGCACAAGATTTTATTAAGTGGGTAGATGAAGAAAGCATTATAAAAATAATCTTAAATACTTATGACTATATAGAAGCTTACATTGACAAAGACGCTCCAGGAGGAAAAGAACATATAGGATATATTGTAGATAGAACAGGATATCAAGAGTTTAAGAAATGGGCATTAAAAGATGTAAATTTAGGTAATAAGGCAGAGGTTAAGGAAAACATAAATTGGTAAAATCAATTTTAAACTTTAGTTAAAAGTACCCCTATGAAAACAATTTTTTCATAGGGGTTAAAAATATTTAGGAGGATATAATGCTTTAAAGATTAAATTTACTTAGTTAGTAACCTATGTTACCGAAATTACCATAAAAAATGTTTATTATAAAAGGGTAGAAACTACTAGTAACATTATAAAAACATTTCAAGATCGAAATAAATGTAGAAATTTTTAATTGACTTATATAAATATGTTTAAAGGGAGCAGTAGAAAATGGGAAATATAGAAAATTTAGAAAGACAGCATGTTGAGATAATGGAGGAAATACAATACATCAAAAAGAGTATAAATTCAAATGATTTGCAAGAAAATGCAAGTGATATAGCAAAACACATTAGTTTATTAGCAGGAAAATTAAAGGTACATTTGGATTCTGAGGATAAATTTTTATATCCTTCTTTAATAAATAGCGAAAATGTGTTGGTACAAAACATAGCTAACAAATATATTAGTGACATGGGAAATCTTTGTGCAGTTTTTACTGAATACAAAAATAAATTTAATACTAGAAGTAAAATTATAAGTAACAAAGAAGATCTGGTAAAAGAGTCTAAACAGATTGTAATAGCTTTAGAAAACAGAATGCATAAGGAAGATAAAGAATTATATCCTCTATTAAAATAGCATTTTAGTTTATATATGTATAGCTGATGTTATAATAAAAACATGAAGCTAAACAAGTATTGAAGCAAGATCTTAATTCAGATGGGGATTCTTTTACCCCATCTGAATTTTAGAGCTGCAAATGCATGATTTACTTGGCGTTGAACTCCCAGTTAAGCAGAGAACCAAAATTTATGATTTTGTGTAAATCGTTTACTCCTCTGACGTTAGGAAGAGGAGTTTCATATAAAGAAGTGGGAGACTTACGCCAAGTTAGTCAGGTAAAAAATAGATATAGACAATAAGCAATTTTTAATTGAGTATTGTCTATTTTTAGTTAGTAAATTTAAAGAAAGGAAGTGAGACTTTAGTGGGTTTGAGTGCTTATTATACACCACCTTACTAAAGATAAAATATGAGTTATAAAAAAACATATGTATGTGAGGAAAAAGTTGAAGAAAAAAACAAGGTAAGTTGGATATCAAAAATAGCAAAAGGCATTAAAATACATAAACAAAAGCAGACTATCCATTGTAATGATTATTCTTCTTTAAATTGCTTAAAATGTGATAAATGTTGGGCAAATAACTCAAAACTTGTTGAAAAGCTAGAGGAAGAATAACTTTTAATTAATTTGTGAAGTAAAATAAGAAAGTATCATATGGTATGTTAAATAGCAAAATAGGAAAGAATAAACTTGTTATTTAAAATATGAGGAGTGATTAGTATGGTTGATTCTATGTTTTGCTATCAGTGCGAACAGACTATAGGTGGAAAGGGATGTACTAAGGCGGGAAATTGTGGCAAAAATGCAGAAGTGGCAGCACTTCAAGACGTACTTATTTATCAGTTAAAAGGAATAGGTTTTTATGGGCAAAAGTTAATAGAAAAAGGTGTGGAAATTGATGATGAAATTGATAAGTTTATGATGGATGGATCATTCTCTACTCTTACAAATGTAAATTTTGATCCAGAGAGATTTGTATGTTATCTAAAAAAGTCTGAAGAAATAAAAAACATATTAAAAGAAAAACTGGGTGATGTATCTGTTAAAGTACCAGAAGAAGCAGTATACAAACTTCCGAATACAAAAGAAGAAATATTAAAAGATGCAGAAAAAGCTGGCGTTATGTATGAACAAGATTTAGATGCAAATATACGTTCTTTAAGACAAATGCTTATTTATGGAATGAAAGGTATGGGAGCTTATGGCCATCATGCACATGTTTTAGGTCATCAGGACAAAGCTGTAAGCAACTTTTTCTATAAAGGATTTTCAGCAGTTACAGATGATTCTCTAACAGTAGATGATTTATTTAATTTAAATATGGAGTTTGGTGGAGTAAATCTAAAGTGTATGGGACTTTTAGATAAAGCAAATACAGAAAGTTATGGCAATCCAATACCTACAGAAGTACTTATTACAAAAAAGAAAGGCCCATTTATAATTGTATCCGGACATGATTTGAAAGATTTAAAAGAGCTATTAGAACAGACAGAAGGAAAGGGTATAAATATATATACTCATGGTGAAATGCTTCCTGCTCACGGATATCCAGAGCTTAAAAAACATAAGCATTTAGTAGGAAACTTTGGTGGAGCATGGCAGGATCAACAAAAAGAATTTGACGGTGTTCCAGGATGTATACTTATGACCACAAACTGTTTACAGAAGCCTAGAGAATCTTATAATGACAGAATATTTACAACTAGCATAGTTGGATGGCCAGAAATTACACATATTAAAGAAGTAAATGGAAAAAAAGACTTTACTCTTCTTATAAATAAAGCACTAGAACTTAGTGGATTTACAAAAGATGAAGCAGAAAAAAATATTTTAGTAGGATTTGGACATAATGCAGTATTAAGCAATGCAGGTAAAATAGTAGATGCTGTTAAACAGGGAAAGATTAAACATTTCTTCTTAATAGGAGGTTGTGACGGAGCAAGACCTGGAAGAAACTACTTTACTGAATTCGCGGAAAAGACTCCAAAGGATACAATAATACTTACTCTTGCTTGTGGAAAATATAGATTTAATAAAATAGACTTTGGAACAATTGGAGATCTCCCAAGATTGTTAGATGTAGGACAATGCAATGATGCTTACTCTGCAATAAAAATAGCAATAGCATTAGCAGAAGCATTTAATTGTGGTGTTAACGATTTACCGCTATCTATGATTTTATCTTGGTATGAGCAAAAGGCTGTATGTATTCTTATAACACTTTTATCATTAGGTATAAAAGATATTTATCTTGGACCAACATTACCAGCCTTTATATCACCAAATGTTCTACAGGTGTTAATTGACAAATTTAATATTAAGCCTATATCAACTCCTGATGAAGACTTAAAAACTATATTAGGAAAATAAAATTATAAAATTTAACTTGTGTAGTTATATGAAAATACAATAAAAATGTAATAAAAAGTTGACAAATGTCGAAAAACGATGTTACTATATAAACACGCACTTAAATAATGTGATGGAAATTCACATTATTTTTTTGTGTTTATTACATGTTAAATATATAACAAAAATGGAATCAGAAGGGATGATTGACTTGTACAGTGAAGAAATTAACAAATTAAGTGCATCAGCAATTAAGAAAGAGAAGCTTTTTAAACAAAGCAAAATGAAGTATTTAGTATCTGCAGGTTTAGCAGGACTATACATAGGTTTAGCAATTGTATTTATTTTTACTATAGGAGCAATGCTTTATTCTGGTCATTCACCAGCTTCAAAAATTGTAATGGGAGCTTCCTTTGGAATAGGTTTAAGCTTAGTGCTTTTATGTGGATCAGATCTATTTACAGGTAATACTTTAATTATGCCAATAGGAGCATTAGAAAAAAAAGTTAGTTGGAAGTCAGCTGCAACTATAACTGTATTTAGTTATATTGGAAATTTTGTAGGATCTGTATTACTTGCAGGTTTGTTTGTAGCATCAGGTCTTGCAACAGGAGATACGGCAGAATTTATTTTAAAGGGTGCAGCAGGAAAAATGGCACCAACTTTTATGCAATTATTTATAAGAGGAATATTATGTAATATTTTAGTTTGCCTTGCAGTGTGGTCTTTTTATAAATTAAAAGAAGAAACAGCAAAGCTTATAATGATTTTTTGGTGTCTATATGCATTTATAAGTTCAGGTTTTGAACACAGTGTAGCCAATATGACATTACTTACAATTGCATTAATGATACCGCATAAAGCTTCAATTTCTTTAAATTCATGGATTCATAATCTAACTGCAGTAACATTAGGTAATTTAGTAGGAGGAGCAATTTTTGTTGGACTTGCTTACTGGTATATATCTAAAGAAAAAGTTGAAAGTTAACTGTATAAATTTCCTTTAGCATATGTAATAATAGAAGTAATAGAAAAAATTTCATAGTGGAAAATTGAGTATTTTAATGAGGATTTTTAACTTTAGTAAGCAGATTCTTATTTGTTTACTTAGTCATATGAAGTTTATTTTTATGCATCTATAACATAAGAAAAGGAGAGTTATGAATATGTATACTGAAAAATTACAGAAATTTATGGATGAAAACAATATTAAGGGAGAGCTTTTAACATTTGAAGAATCATGTCATTCCGTTGAAGATGCTATGAATGCAGCCAAGGATACTCCAGAACATTTTATAAAGAATGTTTGTTTTATAGATAAATCAGGAAATTTGATTGTAACTATAGTAAAAGGAGAGGATAGAGTAGATAAAGCTGGTATAAGAGAAGCACTTAACATATCCTCACCTAAAATAGCAGATACAAGCCAAGTTTTGCAGAACACGGGATATCCTGCTGGTGGAGTTCCTTCCTTTGGATATAATGCTAAGTTTTTAATTGATTCTAAAGTAATGGAAGTAGATTATGTATATAGCGGAGGTGGCGATACTAACTCTTTAGTAAAAATAAGTACAGAAGAACTACAAAGAGCTAATAAAGGCACAGTAGTAAAAGTTAGAAAAGAGTAAAAATAAGGCACAAGTTCAAAACTTAATATAATTAGTTTTGAACTTGTGCCTTATTTTTAACTAGATGATTTTAACTTTACGTCTAAGTCTTTTTCAGCAGTAGGGGTTTTGATTTTAACCTTTATCATGTTACCGGCACCACTATTGTATAAGGTTTCCCTTAAATCATTCATGCTTTTCATTTCTTTTCCATTTATAGATAGAATAATATCTCCTTTTTTAATTCCAGCCTCTTCAGCTCCACTTCCTTTTGAAACGTCATAAATATAAATTCCCTTTTCAAAATTTATATTTAAATAACCTGCCATTGATTTGTCAAAACCTACAATTCCAATGATAGGAGTAGTGAATTTACCAGTGTCTTTTAAACTTTTTAGAACAGGTTTAACTATATTTACTGGTACAGAGAATCCAATTCCTTCTGCACTACTAATCTTAGCAGAATTTACGCCAATAACTTCCCCATTTATATTAACAAGAGGTCCACCACTGTTTCCAGGATTTATAGAGGCATCAGTTTGAATTAAGTCTTCCATGAAGGCTCCTTTATTTATTTCAATAGTTCTGTTTATGGCACTTATAATTCCAGCTGTAACAGTCCTTTGAAATTTTAAACCTAGAGGATTACCGATAGCTATAGCATTTTCACCTATTCTAACTTTAGAGGAATCTCCAAGCTGTACTGGGGTTAAATTTTTTTCTCCTACTTTTACAATAGCTAAGTCTAGGCTCTCATTAGACCATATAGTTCTTCCAGTAACATCTCTTCCATCATATAAGGAGATTTTTATATCTTTACTTTCTGCACCAGCTACGTGATTATTTGTAAGTATATAGCCATCACTATCAACTATCATTCCAGAACCTACACCTACAACTTCTTTGTTTTTAAAATCTTGATCTGCCGCACTAGTAGCGGTAATACCTACTACTGAGGGTATTATCTTTTCTGCAGCAGTTGTTATAGGAGATACCACTGGAGAACTTATGTTTAAAGTGTTTTTTTGAGTAATTGGTTTATTTTCAACAGTTTTGCATCCAGTGAAACATGAAATAATAAATATATTTATTAAAACTTTACACAGTATTTTAAGTTTTTTAATATTAATCACCACCTTTGATATTTCATATTATAATAATAGTTTGTTTTATAATATAAAAACTATGTATTATATTGACATATATATATTTTTATTTTCTTTCATATGCCTAAAGAATTATTTTTTTAATACGACTTAATATGTAATACGACTACATTCCAAAATTGTAATACAATGTATAATGGGAGGGGTTATTTTGATTTATGGTTTAAAAGCTTATTACCCAAACATTCCTATTGTGGATAGTAAATACAGTATCAAAGAATTTGGTGCTCTGACAGCTGTATCTAGGATATCTAACATTAGAAAATCAAGCGATAATTACTATGACAATAGTAAAAACTACTTTAACAAAATATACTCAATGTCTAACGTGAAAAAAGATGCTTCAGAATTATATACTCAAGGAAAGAGTTTAATAGCTGAAGATAAAGCAGGACTTTTCCAATCAAAGATTGCAGTTTCAAGTGATGATAAAAAAATCACAGCTGTTGCAAATAAAGGGGCGGCAAATAAAACATATAGTATAAAAGTTGAAAATACTGCAGCCTATCAAAGTAATAAAAGTACGGCTGTTAATTCATCTGAAAAGTCAGCTTTTACGGAGGGATACAACTCTTTTACAATCACGAGTGGTGGAAAAAGCAAAGATATATATTTTAAAGTGGAAGCAGGAGATAGTAATGAAAAAGCCTTAAATAATATGGTAGGTGCTTTAAACAACTCTGATTTTGGAGTTAAAGCTTCTGTAGTAAAAGATACTAAGAATAATTCAATGTACATGAAAATTGATTCAAAGGACACTGGAAAAGATGCAGCTTTTGAAATTACAGATAAAGTAGGAAATACAGTATCTATATCTGGAGTGGCTAATAAAATTGAAGAAGCTAAGGATGCAAAATATAATGTGAATGGAGTAGATTATAGTTCTAAAAGTAATAATGTGGCCATAGATAAAGGAACTATTAATTTAAACCTTAAAGAAAGCACTGTAGAAGCAGTAAGAATAACAGTTAAGAATGATAATAAAAAAATAGAAAGCGGCATTGAAAATTTTGTGAATAGTTATAATAAATTTACAAGTAATATAAATAGTAATGATTTTGATTACAGTATATTAAAAGCGTCATCAGATGCCTTGAAGAGAAATGAAAATAGATTAAAAAGTGTGGGCATAAATATTAATGAAGACAGAAGCTTATCTATAGATAAAGAAAGACTTAAGGCAGCAATAGAAAATAACTCTGATAAAGTGAAAAATATATTTTTAGGATACACTGGAATTGCAAATAGTATTACTCATACTGCTAATGCAGTAGAAAGGACTCCTAGCATTGTTATGGGAGTATCACCAAATTTTGGTTATAATAATAATTATGCTCTTATGCAGTATTCAACATATCAAGGAAGCTTGCTTAATAAAAATGTATAATAAAAAATTGCTGATAAAGATATTTTGTCAGCAGTTTTTTATGGATTCACTTCAGTTTCATAGTTCAATAATTCTTTTGAACTTTTTTAAGGATAATTTATAAATAAGATACATGAACAAACTAGCTGCTGATACTGATCTTAAAGATACGTTATAGCACCAGCAGCAGATAAATTACAAATACCTAATATGCAAAGTTTCCATCCAAAAATACAGGAACTTCTTTTCCTTCTTTTGTAACTCCAATTATACTAAGATCCTTTGTTCCCACCATAAAATCTACATGTGATAAAGAATCATTTACACCTGCATTTTTTAAATCCTCTTTACTCATTTTTTCACTATTTTTTAAGCAAGTAGGATAAGCTTCACCTATGGCTAAATGACAAGATGCATTTTCATCAAAAAGAGTATTGTAAAATAATATATTTGAATTAGAAATTGGTGAATCAAAAGGAACCAATGCAACTTCTCCAAGATAATGGGTACCTTCATCTGTTTCTATAAGATTTTTTAATGTATCATAACCTTTTTCTGAGGTAAAGTCTACAATTCTTCCATCTTTAAAAGTAAGAGAGAAGTTTTCTATAAGATTACCATTATAATTTAAAGGCTTAGAACTTACAACTTTTCCATTTACACCATATTTTAAAGGAAGGGTGAACACTTCTTCTGTAGGGATATTTGCCATGAATTCTATTCCTTCTGGAGTAAATGATGAGCCTCCAAGCCATATATGATTTTCTGAAAGTTCAATTTTCAAATCTGTGCCAAGTGAATTTTTGTATAGAAGATGTTTAAATTTATTTTCATTCAGTAAGTCCATAGTTTTTTTTACCTTAGCTGGCTGCTCACTCCAAGCTTTTATAGGCTCAGCTTCATTGGCGCTTACAGCTTCAACTATAGCATTCTAAAGCTTTTCCAATGCTGCTTCGTCTGGGACATATTTAAACACTTTTTCTG
>CAZKOJ010000137.1:0-12763 GCA_964554365.1 uncultured Clostridium sp.
TTGATTAAGATTTTGAGTAGGGTCTGGATTTTCATTCCTAAATGTCATTAATATACCTCCATAAAATTTTAAGTACAGTATAATAGTATGGTAGAAGGTAAATAAAGGTTACAACTTTTAAAAAAGAAATTAATAATTTGATAGAATTGTAAATGAGGACATAAAACTCACTATTGCACTTGTAGAAATGCTGATGCTTATTTATTTTGCGAAAAGGAAGTGCTGATAGCTATAAAAGGGGGAAGGGTGGAGTTATAAAAAGAAAGTGAGAAATACAATACAAATAAAAGTAGGGTTATACATAACTGTACAACCCTACCCAATATTATAAATTAGCACTCATCAAATATAGGAGCTTCAATGAGTGTTGCAAAAATAAACTCATGAACATGACCATCATTGCGAGTAGTAACTCCCATCACAAAGTGAACATGTCTACCTTCACCTACAGGTATAGCAGGACCAGTTCTAACTCTTATTCGATGAAAATGATCAAAAAAATCAGTATTTGTTTCTATGATATGATAATGTTGTCGATTACCAGTTGGAATTGCTTGGCCTGAAACTCCAGCAAAACGATGATTATGAGGTTCTTCTTCAAGTTCAGCTAATCTTGTACTACCTAAGAATTCATGAACGTGAGTTTGTCTTTGGTCACAGTGTGACATAAAATCATCTCCTTATAGTTTATTAATACATAATATAAAGTATAAGCTATTATTGACACTACTTTTTTCTTAATTAAGATAACTAGTTAGGACAGGTGATGTACCAAGGCATAGAATCCCAAATAGAGATAAGGCATTTGTAACACCAAAATCCTTATTTGAATCAGTATTCTTAACTTTATTAAGAGGCTCCCTAAATAATGCCTTAATATGATTAATATGACTATTTGAATATGTAATTTCACCTTCAAAATTAGGTATTGATGTTTAAAGATTTTATTAATAAAAATATTTCGGTAATTTTAGGTATATTAAAATAGAATCAGTGAAAAATACATACATAAATCTAGTTTTTGATTACAGAATTTCCATAATGAATGGAGGTAAATAAAGTGAAAAGAAACATTAAGATAATATCAGCTATTATATTTATACTTATTATAACAGGTTTTTTTGTTATTAAAAATTTAACTAAAACTAGTGATGGTAAGCTTAATATGTATGTTGCTGTAAACTTACAATTGAACAAAATTCTTAATCCTAAATCAATTAAAGGCAAATCAATAAATGAAGTTAGAGGATATTTAAATGTGCAAACAACTAAATGGTCTAATAAACCTATACCATTTTCAAATATTAAAAACATTACTATAGAGATAAATTCTAAAAAAATACCAGTACGTATATATACACCTGAACATAGCGGTAAGCTTCCTATAGTTATTTATTCACATGGTGGTTTCTGGATTGGAGGAAATATTGATACTCATGACAGTGTTTGTAGAAAGCTTTCACAAAATACAAAGGCAATTGTAATATCTGTAGACTACCACCTTGCTCCAGAAAATCCTTTTCCTACTGCTCTTAATGATGTATATAATACACTTCAGTGGACTTATAGAAATGCAGGAAGTATAAATGGGGATGAAAAACATATAGCCATTGCAGGAGACAGTGCAGGTGGAAATCTTTCTGCTGCAGTTTCCTTAATGTCACGAGATAAAAATGGTCCTCGCATAGCTTGTCAGGTATTAATATATCCATCTACAAATATATTTGAACTGAATAGTAAATCCTGGTCTTATTTTGCTAATAAGTTTAATGTTTCAAAGGAAGATATGGAAAGTTACACCTCACTATATGTACCAAGAAAAGAAGATAGAAAAAGTCCTTATGCATCTCCAATTTTAGCTAAAGACTTTAAAAAATTGCCTGATACACTTGTGATAACAGCAGAAATTGATCCTCTTCGAGATGAGGGAGAAGCTTATGCGAAGAAATTAAAGGAATCAGGAATTCAAGTAGACGTTACCCGATATAAGGGTGTTCCACATGGATTTATCACAATGGATAAGATTACAAATAAAGCAGATGAAGCCTTAAATCAAATTTCTTTATATCTCCAAAAAGAGTTCCAAAAATATAAATAGTAATGTCCAAAAACAATAAAATTAGCTTGTTTAAACACGATATTATTAAGTTGAAATATCACTATAGAGGTGTTTTCTGTGGCTGTAAATATTATATTGGGTTTTATTATTCCTTGGGTAATTGCCTTAATTATTGTTAGTGAACATAAAGTTATATATTATATTGCCCCATTTGCTGCTGTTATATCATTTATAGTTAATGATATAGGATTTTACTACTTTTGGAAGCTATATCCGTTTGAACTTGTTAACCTTTCAGGAATACCATTTAATATAGGATTGTTTTGCCTTTATCCATGTATTAGTATTGAGCTTATGAGAAAGTATAATATTAGTGCTTATATAGGCTTGCCTATAACAAGTTTAATAATAACATTAACAGAAGGGTGCGGGTTATTGATTGGTAGAATAGTTTACTATAATCATTGGAATATAATTGCAACATACTTTTCATACTTTATTCCACTACTTATATCCTATATATTCTATAAAATTTTAAAGAAACAAAATCTTATTTAATTCATTATATAAAAAATTAAAAGGAGGACATACAAATGAATAAGGAAAATTCATCTAACTTAGATATTTTCTCTAGTACTCATGAACCATACTGGAGTACCTCTACTTCTAAAATAGATTATCCTGCATTAAGTGAGAATATTAACGTGGATGTAGCTATAATTGGAGGAGGTATAGTTGGGATTACCTCAGCCTTTCTTTTAAAAAGAAAAGGTTTAAAGGTTGCTATAATAGAAGCAGATAAAATCACTCATGGTACTACAGGACATACCACCGCAAAGATAACTTCTCAGCATAATTTAATTTATCATAAGATAAAAAGGAAAATAGGTGAAGAAAAAGCTCGGCAATATGCAGAAGCAAATGAATCTGCCATTCACTTTATTGCAAATTTAGTTAAAGAAAAAAATATCGATTGTGACTTTTGTTGGCGTCCTGCTTATGTATATACCCAATCCGACGAATACATAGAGAAAATTGAAAATGAGGTAAAAGCTGCTTCTAGTCTAGGAATAAAGGCATCTTATTTAGATAAAATACCACTACCATTTGATATAAAGGCTGCTGTATGTTTTGATGATCAAGCACAATTTCATCCATTGAAATATTTATTTACACTTGTTAAGGAAATACCTGAAGATGGAAGTTATATTTTTGAACATACGAAAGTTGTTGATGTTGATGATAGTAATAATAAAAAGTGTGTAGTGGTAACAAATCAGGGGAAAACAGTAACTTCATCTAAAGTTATTGTTGCATCCCATTTTCCTTGTTATGATGGTATGGGAATGTATTTTGCAAGAATGTATGTAGAAAAATCATATGTACTGGGCATTAAAGCTAAAGAACCCTTTCCGAAGGGTATGTTTATAAATGCTGAAGAACCTGGACGTTCACTTCGTTCTCAAAGATACAATGATAGTGAAATTATATTAGTAGGTGGAGAACATCATAAAACAGGTGATAAGAAAAATACTAACATCCATTATGAAAACTTAGTTAACTTTGCAAAAGAAACATTTGATTTAGAAAGTATATTATTTAGATGGTCCACGCAGGATTGTATGACTATAGATAGTATCCCTTATGTTGGTCATCTTACTTCAAAAGCTACAAATGTATTTGTAGCAACAGGATTTGGTAAATGGGGTATGACAAATAGCACAGCATCAGCAATGATTTTGACAGATCTGATTACAAAGGGAGAAAGTAAGTGGTCACCAGTATACAATCCATCAAGATTTGATGTGAATTCAATTCCTAAGTTAGTATCAGAAAATTTAGATGTGGCAGTAACTCTTGTAGGTGGTAAAATCACCCCTATACCAAATGATGTTGAAATCAAAAATGGTGAAGCAAAGGTAATTAGCGTAGAGGGCGAAAGCTTTGGTGCTTATCGTGATGAAAATGGTAAGCTACACATAGTCGATATTACATGTACTCACTTAGGCTGCGAATTAGTATGGAATGAAGCAGAAAAAACTTGGGATTGTCCTTGTCATGGTTCTAGATTTAGCTATAACGGCGATAACGTTGAAGGTCCTGCATTTAATCAATTAAAACATCAAGGTGAGGGACCTAACAAGAAAGACCCCAATATATTTTAAAGCAAGCTCTCACATTTGAGGGCTTGCTTCACTTTTTCAATTTATTCAAGTATTAGAAATGCAGTTGATTCAAAGTATGTTATCTTTGGCGATTTTTTAAATTATCTATACTTTTGTCATGAACTTTGTGAAATATAGATACTGCCAATATAGATCCTACTAATGCACAAAACATATCCCATTGAGCATCTAATTTATCTCCCTGAAATTCTAAAAAATCTTCTGGAGATTTTCCAAATATTAGAGATGACATGCCTTCTAGTATTTCATAAAAAGCGCTTATTGATAAACAAATGCAAACAACAATTATAGATAATATCAATCCTTTTTTAAGTTTAATTTTCCTTATTAATAGTTCTCTTATAATAAAAGCTGGTATAAGCCCTTGCATTAAATGCCCAAATCTATCATAATGGTTTCTTTTTAAACTATATACCTCTTTTATTAAATTAAACAGTGGCATATTACTATATTTATAGTGTGCTCCAATTAGAATTATCATTATTAAAATTAGAATAAGTATGTAAACAAAATCTGTAAATACAAATTTATTATAAGTAAATATTAGTATTGTAATTCCTATAAGAGCAGGCAAAGATTCAAAAAACCATATAAAATAACTTTCAGGCTTAATGGCTGATAAAATATAAGCTATAATAAATAGCATTAATAAGATTATATGTAATCTTTTAGGTTTACTATTTTGTTTAATTTCAGTCATAACTATACACTCCAATTTGTTCCTTCTTGATTTTATGAAAATTGGAAGGTGAAGTAAATTTTATTTGTTTGGAATTCTATCAATTGGTAATTTATTAATATGTATATTAGCTGCTAATTCTGTAAAATCAGCTCCTCCAACATCATAATATATAATTATTGTATTATTTAGATTATTTTTACAGTTTTATGAATTTGGTGTTTTGTAAAATTATAAATTTATTTATAAAGCATATAAGGGATTGTTCCAAAATAACAAAAAATTATTTGAAACAATCCTTTAAAATTTACTAAGCATACTTAAATCTAAAATATAGAAGATTTAAAGATTGAAAATTACAATTACATTGCTCTTCCAGGAATTATTGCATCTAATACTCCAATAACTAAAGCTGCGAATATTGCACCTACTATAGATACTCTCATATAAGGGACTAAAAATTGTGTCAGATATATTATTATAGCAGAAATAACAAATCCTTTTAGTCCCCTTCCAAATGGTGATGCATCAATTCCCATAAATGATTCTACCAAATAATCTAATACAGTTATTACAACTGCGGCTAATATAAATGACCATAGACCATTAATTGTAAAACCAGGTGTCAGAAACGATGTTATTGCTAAAATAACCACAACAAATATTAATCTTCCAAACCAATGAAGAAAACCATTACCACGAGATTTTTTTGTTTTTTCAATTTCTTTATCATGTGCCATTAATAACCACCTACCTTAAAAATAATAAATTTTTATGGATATATTTATAGTGTGCTTATATTATTAAAAAATATGTTAGTTATAATACTTTTTAATAATATAAATTTTTTTTATTATTAAAAAATAATTTTAAAATAGTATTTATTTTAAAGTGATACCAAACATAAAGAAAAAAATCTACATTAATATATATTTATAATTTAAAGATTAGTGAATTCATCTATATAAGCCAGTTTACAAATATTTTATAATTAATTATAATGTGTGTAAGACAAAAGGCCATATTCTTAGAACATGAGCTTTAAAATTATTAAAATAAAGAGGTAAAATTATGGATAGTATTAATATACAAGATGTAATATTTGCATTAGATATAGGTACACGTTCTGTAATAGGAACGGCTGGTATTGTGAAAGATAAAAAATTCCATGTAGTAGCTGAAGCAATTGTAGAGCATGAAGAAAGAGCTATGATTGATGGGCAAATTCACGATATTGGATTAGTGGCTAATGCAGTGAGTAGCATAAAAAAGCAGTTAGAAGAAAAGCTTAATATGAAAATGGAAAGTGTAGCTATTGCAGCTGCAGGAAGGTTTTTAAGAACTGTTGTATCTAAAGCACAGCTAGAAGTTGACTATGATAAGGAAATAGATAAGGATACTGTAAGAAGTTTAGAGCTTACAGCAGTAAAGAGTGCAGAGGAAAAAATAAATGGACATAGAGAAGGTAAGCTTTATTGTGTTGGTTATAGTGTGATAAGTTATTATTTGAATGGGTATGTAATAAGCAATCTACTTTCACATAAAGGAGAAAATATAGAGGCGGAGGTTATAGCAACTTTTCTTCCAAGATCCGTGGTGGATAGCCTTTATTCTGTTATGGATAAAGTGGGTCTTCAGGTGGCAAGTCTTACTTTAGAGCCTATAGCAGCTATGGATGCAGCTATACCACAAAATTTAAGGCTTTTAAATCTAGCATTAGTAGATATAGGTGCAGGTACTTCTGATATAGCAATAAGCAGTAAAGACAGCATAAGTGCTTATGGAATGGTACCTTTAGCAGGGGATGAGGTAACAGAAGCCATTGCTCAAAATTATCTTATAGATTTTAATACTGCAGAGTATATAAAAAAACAGTGCAATAGTGAAGAGAAACTTACATATAAAGATGTTTTAGGATTAGAAGGTGAAATTTTATCTGAGGATGTAATTAAATTTATTACTCCTATTGTAAAAAAAATAGCAGAAGAAATAGGAAATAAAATTATAGAATTAAATGGTGGTAAATCACCTAATGCTATTTTTATGGTGGGAGGGGGAGCCCATACTCCTAAGCTTAAGGAATTTTTATCTGAAAAGACTAATATACCTATTCAAAGAATAGGTATTAAAGGAAGAGATGCTGTAACAGATTGTGTATGCCAAGATAATTCACTAGGAAGTATTGGAGTAACGGTTTTGGGAATAGCATTAGTGTCAATAAAAAGACTAGGGCATGACTTTGTAGATGTAATGTTAAATGATACTATAATAAGCTTATTTAATTCACATAAACATACAGTAATGGATGTGATGATGCAAGCAGGAATGAGTCCTAAGGTTTTGGTTGGTAAAAATGGAAAGAATATAAGATTTACTTTAAATGGTATAAAAAGAGTAGCTTTTGGAGCACTTGCTTCATCAGCAGAAGTAAATATTAATGGAGTTAAAGCTAGTATAGATGAAGAGGTTAGAGAAGGAGATAAAATAGAAATAAGCTGTGCTAAGGATGGTAGTGATGCATCTCCAAAGGTTATGAATTATGTGAAAAACCTTTATTCTGTTAGTTTTTTTACAAATGATATAATAGAAAATTTGGAACCTATTGGCATAATAAATGGAGAAAAAGTTTCTCTTGAAGAAAATATAAAAGAGGAAGATGAAGTACAAATAATATTTTGTGAAACCCTATATCACTATAAAGAATACTTTATGAAAAATGGAGAAAGCTACAAATATTATTTAGATGGATTAGAACTTTCTGATGACTATAAAATAAAAGAAGGAGACAGAATTTACAGCATAAAACCTGATGAAATAGAAGACAGTAATGATATAGACTCAGAAGTTGTAGAAGAAATAGAAACTACAAAATCAGAATTAATGCCAAAAGAAAATCAGGATATAGTAGAAAATGAATCTGAAAAGCAAGAACAAAAAATGCAGCAGTATAAAGAGATTTCAGTTACTGAAAGCAAAATAGAGGATGAAATTACGGTAATA
Organism: uncultured Clostridium sp.; assembly: GCA_964554365.1. Lineage (GTDB taxonomy): Bacteria > Bacillota > Clostridia > Clostridiales > Clostridiaceae > Clostridium_AM. The sequence continues at coordinate 7,925 of CAZKOJ010000137.1, forward strand.
GCTAATGGAAAAACAATAGTATTAAAAGGCAAGAATGAATATATTTTTGTAGATATATTTAACCATATAGAATTTGACTTATCCAGTAGTAAAGGGAATTTATATTTGCGTTTAAATGGAAATAGTGCAGGATACTATGATAAGCTTTCAGATGGTGATATAATCGAAATTGGATGGGAATAGTAACATAATATTTTGATTGGAGAGATATTAATGGAGTTGGATTTTTTGAAAATGGCTAATGATATAAAACAAGAAACTATTAACATAAGAAGAGATTTTCATATGCATCCAGAATTAGGATATGAAGAACACAGAACTTCTGAAAAGATAAAAGAGTTTTTAAAAATAGAAGGTATAGAGTATACAGAAGTTGCAGGTACTGGAATTTGCGGAATAATAAGAGGAAATGGAAATAAGACTATAGGTATAAGAGGGGATATAGATGCCCTCCCACTAGAAGATAGAAAGGAATGTGATTACAGTTCTACTGTAAATGGAAAAATGCATGCATGCGGTCATGATGCACATACTGCTATACTTTTAGGAGTAGCTAAAATTTTGAATAGTATAAAAAGTAAGTTGAATGGAAATATAAAACTATTTTTTGAACCAGCAGAAGAAACGACTGGTGGAGCAAAGGTCATGATAGAACAAGGTATTTTGGAAAACCCTAAGGTAGATAATATAATAGGGCTACATGTAGATGAAAATATACAGGTAGGATCAATAGGTATAAAAAAAGGTGTTGTTAATGCAGCCTCAAACCCTTTTACTATAAAAATTAAAGGCAAAGGAGCTCATGGAGCACGTCCACATACAGGAATAGACCCTGTGGTTATGGCAAGTTCTGTAGTTCTAGCACTGCAGAATATAGTTAGCAGAGAAATAGACCCAACAGATGCAGCAGTTTTAACTATTGGCAGCATTCATGGTGGAACAGCTCAAAACATAATACCAGAAGAAGTTATTATATCTGGTATCATAAGAACTATGACAACAGAAAATAGAATTTATGTGAAAAAGAGATTGGTTCAAGTTGTAGAGGGCATTGTTCATTCCATGAGAGGGGAATGTGAAATAGAAATAGAAGAAAGTTATCCATGTCTTTATAATGATGATAATATGTTAGAAACTGTTTTAACTTCTGCACAAAGTATTATAGGAAAAGAAAATGTAAAAATGCTGCAAAGCCCAAGTATGGGAGTAGAAAGTTTTGCTTATTTTTCTATGGAAAAGCCATCAGCTTTTTATTATTTAGGATGTAGAAATGAGGAAAAGGGAATAATAAATCCAGCTCATGGAAGTTTATTTGATATAGATGAGGATTGTCTTCCAATTGGAGTGGCAATACAATGTAAACTTGCATATGAACTTTTAAAATAAAATATACAAATTTTTAAATAAAGGAAGTGCATTTAAGTTGTACTTCCTTTTGTGCTATAAAAAAAACATATATATGAATAGTCTATCTATTAAATATACTTATAATAGTTGCTTTAACTTTTTAATAAAAATACAATTAATAATTAAGAATATGATTAGAGGTGTGTAAAACATGGTAAAAATTGATGTTGTATCTGGATTTTTAGGAGCAGGTAAGACCACATTAGTAAAAAAGCTTTTAAAAGCTTATGAAAATGAAAAAGTTGTACTTATAGAAAACGAATTTGGAGATATAGGGATAGACGGAGATATAATAGAACGAGAAGGCTTTGATGTATTTGAAATAGCAAAAGGTTGTATCTGTTGTACTATGAAAAAGGATTTTGCGAGTTCCTTTCAAAAGGTGTTAGATAAATTTAATCCAGATAGGATAATTATAGAGCCTACAGGTATAAGTATACTCAGTGAAATTCTAGAATTACTTAATAAAGAGCAGTTTTTATGGGGATGTAATATCAATTCAGTAACAACGGTAATAGATGGATTAAATTATTTAGAACATAGGGATTGCTTTGGAGAATTCTTTGAAGATCAAATAATTAATGCAGGCACTTTAATTATTAGCAAAAGTCAAATGGTGGATAAAGAAACTGTAGATGAAATAATAAATTCCTTGAGAGAATTAAACAAGGAGGCTCCGATAATTAAACAAGATTGGAGCGAGTTTAATTATGAACAAATAAGAGAACTACTTAATATAGAACTAAAAATAGATTTTAACGATTTATTTTCTACAGAATATAAATCTTCTATTAATAGCCAATTTGATACAATGGCTATAAGAACTTCATTAAAACTTAGTAATGATAAACTAATTGATATCTTAGAAAAGTTAAAGAATGGTGAACTTGGACAAGTTATAAGGGCTAAAGGATTTCTTAAAGGAGATAAAATGGATTTAGAATTTAGTTATGCTAGCGGAAAATATGAAATTAATGAAAGAAAATTTGAATCTACTGGTAAACTATGCATAATTGGAAAGAATCTAAATGAAAAGTCTATTAAAGATCTCTTTAAGGTTAAATTTGGAGGTATATTAAAATGGTAACCATTATCTTTAATTTATCGTATAAAATCCCTGCAGCAATATAAAGCTGTAGGGATTTTTAATTTTAAGTTGCATATAAATATAGCTATGGATAATAATACTTTTATGGAATAATCAATGGTAGACATGGGATAAATGTAAGTAAAATAAAAACATTTTTTTATTAACAAGAGAATTAAATATTTATATATTGATTTTGGCAATAATAGTGGTATATAATAAGATGTTGTTTAGTTAAATAATTTGTCAATAAATATACAAATTTGGAATTAAATATAAATTAAATATATAAATATTAGGAGTGATTACGTGAAAGTTGAAATAGGACCAAATGAAGCTGGGCAAAGATTAGATAAATTTATGAGAAAATGGCTTAAGGATATGCCTTTAAGTGGTATATATAGAAGTATAAGAAAAGGTGATGTAAAAGTAAATGGCAAAAAAGCTAAAGAAAAATACTCTTTAATCGAAGGTGATTTAATAGAAACAAGAGATATAACTTCTAATGAACCAAAAGTGAAGTTTAATAGAATAGAGAATAGTTTTTTGAAAATAACTTATGAAGATGAAAATATATTAATGGTTGAAAAATGGCCTGGAGTTTTAGTTCATTCAGATGGAAATAAAGGGGAACCTACTTTAACAGAGTATGTACTTTCATATTTATTTGATAAGGGTAGTTATGCTCCAGAAAATGAAATAACTTTTACACCGGCACCATGTAATAGATTGGATAGAAATACTTCTGGTATAGTTATGTTTGGAAAAAATTATGAAGCTTTAAAGATGCTAAATGAGATGATAAGAGAGAGAAAAATTCAAAAATACTATCAAGCTATGATAAAGGATAGAATTAAAGATGGCATATATAAAGCATACATATATAAGAATGAAAATGAAAATATATCTAAAATATATGATTCACCTAAAGAAAATACTAAAGAAATCAGTATGAATGTAAAAACAATTCAAAGTTGTGGTACATATTCTTTAGTAGAATTAGAATTGCTTACAGGAAGAAGTCATCAATTAAGAGCTCATTTAAGTCACTTAGGAAATCCTATAATAGGAGATACAAAGTATGGCGTTAATAAATTAAATAATTTTTTTATTAATAAGTATGGACTAAGCTATCAGTTTTTATATGCGTATAAGGTTATTTTTAGAGATTGTCCAGATAAATTAGCTTATATAGAAAATAAAACTATAGCAGAAGGTTTACCACCTATATTTAAAAAAATTAAAAATGATGTATTTGACAAATTTTAATATTGTCAGTATTGATCCGAATTTATATTTAAAGATATTATAAATACTGTACATATTAATATTAGGAATATAGATAGGGAGTTTTTGTTATGAAGGAACAGTCAACTACTAAAGGATTTGCCATACTTTCTGCAGCAGGTATGATAGTAAAGATATTATCTTTACTCTACATACCTTTTTTAATGATGATAATTGGTGATGAAGGGTATGGAATATATGGTGCATCCTATCAAATATATGCATTTGTATTTGTGCTCACAAACTCTGGAATACCAGTAGCTATATCAAAGCTTATATCAGAGCTTATAGCAGTGAAAAATTATAAAGATGCAGTAAAGGCGTTTAAAATAGCTAGATTTATCCTTCTTGCTATAGGAATTATAATGGCCTTGCTTTTATTGATTTTTGCAGCACCTTTAGCTACTGCTCTAAATTATAAAAAAGCATATTTATCAATTTTAACGTTGGCACCAGCAGTATTGTTTACATCTATTGCTTCTGCTTATAGAGGATACTTTCAAGGTAGAGGAAACATGACACCTACAGCAATATCTCAGGTTGTGGAGCAAGTTACAAACACTGTTTTTGCATTGGTTTTTGCGGCTTATCTTATGAAGTTTGGTATAGAAGCAGGATGTGCAGGCGGTCCTATAGGTACTTCAGTAGGTGCACTTGCCTCAGCTACTTTTTTAATCTTTTATTATGAAAAAAATAAAAAGTTTAGAGTTCCTAAAGGATATGCTGATGAACAAACAAAAAGATTTACTACTAAGCAGTTATTAAGAAAGATAATAAAATATGGGTTACCTATAACTATATGTGTAGGTATGACTTATGCAGGAAATATAGTGGACGTGTTTAACACTAAATCAAGACTTATGGTAGGTGGCATTTCAGAAACAGAAGCTACTATATTGTACGGATTTTTAACAAAATATCAGCAGCTTATGAATGTACCTATAGCAGTTATATCCTCACTTTCTATGGCTATTTTACCTGCTATATCAGCAGCCGTAGCTGTGAATGATACGGCAAGGGTAAAGAAAAATATAAATTATGCTTTTAGAATTTGTCTT
>CAZKOJ010000138.1:0-12670 GCA_964554365.1 uncultured Clostridium sp.
AGAGCTCCAGCCTTCCAAGCTGGCTACGAGGGTTCGATTCCCTTCACCCGCTCCATAAACTTAATAGTTTTATATGCGTCTTTAGCTCAGCTGGATAGAGCAACGCCCTTCTAAGGCGTGGGCCAGGGGTTCAAATCCCTTAAGACGCACCATAGGTGCCATTAGCTCAGTTGGTAGAGCACCTGACTCTTAATCAGGGTGCCCAGGGTTCGAATCCCTGATGGCGCACCATATATGGTGGATGTAGTTCAGTTGGTAGAGCGCCAGATTGTGGTTCTGGTTGTCGAGGGTTCGAGCCCCTTCATTCACCCCATTTATATAATACGGTTTACTAGCTCAGTTGGTAGAGCACATGACTTTTAATCATGTTGTCCGGGGTTCGATTCCCCGGTAAGCCACCAAAAAAGAATATAGATAATAAGATGTGAAGTATAGATAAAAATATTTTTGGTTTTACTGGAAGTAGGGAATATCTATAAACTACAATTTATAATCTGTAGTCTTAAAATATTTGCAGGTGTGGCGGAATTGGCAGACGCACTAGACTTAGGATCTAGCGCCATAGGCATGGGGGTTCAAGTCCCTTCACCTGCACCATTAAATTTCAAAACAAAAAGTATTTAAAAAATTTGCGGGAGTGGCTCAGTGGTAGAGCGTCACCTTGCCAAGGTGAACGTCGCGAGTTCGAATCTCGTCTTCCGCTCCAATTATGCGGGTGTAACTCAATGGTAGAGTGCTAGCCTTCCAAGCTAGTTACGAGGGTTCGATTCCCTTCACCCGCTCCATTTGTGTTTTTATGTTTTTTATAATTAAAAACTAGAAGTAGTAAATAAACGAATATCCTGTGAGCGCCCATAGCTCAGTTGGATAGAGTAATGGACTTCGAATCCAGAGGCCGCAGGTTCAACTCCTGCTGGGCGCACCATTAGGAAACTCTAAGGACATTACGTAAGATATTGATATATAAGGCGTTATAAGTTTAATAAACTTATAACGCCTTTATTTTCTATGTTTGTAAATAAAGTAGAAACTCCCAAAGTATTTGGGGGTTTCTACTTTGCTTGCAAATATATATGATTTAATAGAATATTAAAATATATTAAGGTTATAATAATATTAATAATAAGTTACATGTATATATTGAGATAATTAATGGATTATTTATCACTAGCATTATTTTTGTTTAAAAATATAATATTTGAAATAAATCATTTTGTTAATGCAATAAAAAAATCAAGATTCAAAAAACTTTATTTGAAAAAAACTTTGTTTTTTATTAAAATTTAATTGTTAAAAGTATATATATATGATAAAATGTAATCAAAAGTTAGAAAACAAAAAAATATGTTGATGGATATAGTGGTTAATGAAATGAAAAATTTAAACTATATGAATTTTTATGTAGATAATTACATATCCGCGTACAACATACATTTGTAAACGTTTGATGAAAAGACAAATTGGTAAAATAATGCAATAAACAAAAACATTATGAAAAAAACTTAATTATAAGAAAATTGCAATATTTTATTCAATACATACATTGATGTGATGTGATTTATTTAAAAATATAATATAAATTAATAAAAATAGTAGGGGGAAGTAATTATGGAATTAAACTTAGAAAGAATTAAAAAAGCTCAAGAAAATATTAAAGGTGTTGCAAGAAGAACGCCTATGTTCCACACAAGCACTTTTTCAAATTTATGTGATTGTAATTTATACTTAAAATGTGAAAATAAACAAAAAACTGGTGCTTTTAAATTAAGAGGAGCATATAATAAATTAGTTACTCTAACAGAAGAAGAAAAGAAAAAAGGAGTTATAGCTTCATCAGCAGGAAATCATGCTCAAGGTGTTGCCTATGCTGCAACAGCTTTTGGTGTTAAATCAACTATAGTTATGCCTGTAACTGCACCACAAGCTAAAGTGCAAGCTACAAGAGGGTATGGAGCTGAAGTTATCCAAGCTGGACAAGTATATGACGAATGTTATGCAAAAGCTGTTGAAGTTCAAAAAGAAACAGGTGCAACATTCTTACATCCTTTCAACGATATAGAAGTAATGGCGGGACAAGGAACTATAGCGCTTGAAGTATTAGAAGATTTACCAAATGTTGACGTTATAGTAGTTCCAATTGGAGGAGGCGGTTTAATAGCTGGTATCGCAACAGCAGCTAAATCAATAAAACCTTCAATAAGAATAGTAGGTGTTCAACCAGAAATAATAGCTTCTACAAAAGCTTCAATGGAAAAAGGAGAAGTTACTACTTTACCAGGAGCAAAATCATTAGCTGATGGTATATCAGTTAGTACACCAGGAAATGAGTGCTTTAAATATATACAAAAGTATGTAGATGAAGTAGTTACTATAAATGAAGATGAAATAGCTTATGGAATGTTTTCAATTATGGAAAGAAATAAATTAATAGTAGAAGGTGCTGGAGCATCACCTTTAGCAGCTTTATTAGCTGGAAAAATAGCTGGTGTAAAGGGCAAAAACGTAGTTGCATTAGTTAGTGGTGGAAATGTGGATATAGCTACTACTGCCAAAATAATAGAAAGAGAATTAGTTTTATCAAAAAGAAGAATAAGATTCATAGTAGAACTTCAAGATAAAGCAGGAACATTAGGTACTTTAATAAGTGAAATAGGAAAAATGGGAGCAAATGTTGTTACAGCAAGACAGGATAACAACTGGAATGAAAAAGGACTTGATTATGCATATGTATCATTTGAAGTTACAGTGCAATCTGCAGAACATGGTGAAAGTGTAGTAAAGGATTTAAAAGAAAAAGGTTATTCAGTAAAATCTTTTAAATAAATTTAATATCTTCACATATTTTAATAATTAAATAGTCTATAAAAATTTTGTTAAATAAGTGCCAGTAGAAAACTACTGGCACTTATTTTAAATTTTTGCTTTCATATAGATTTAACAAATAAATAAAAGGGTAACTATAAATAAATGAAATGATTGAGAAAAGCTACATTATGATAATATAGTTTCTATAAAGAAGTTACTAATTTTAATGTATGAAGAAGCAATTGGAGGTATTAATAATGAACGATTTACCAGAAAAAATAAATGAATTTGGTGATAAGAGAAGACAAGGGTTTGTAACTATAAAGAATTTAAAAGATGAAGGGAAAAAAATAGTAGGGGTTTTTTGTGCTTTTACTCCAAAAGAAGTAATTTCAGCAGCAGGTGCAATCCCAGTTGGGATTTGTGGAACCAGTGAAGAACCAATACCAGATGCGGAAAAGCATTTACCAAGAAATTTATGTCCTCTTATAAAATCAAGTTACGGTTTTGCAATAACTCAGAAATGCCCTTATACATATTGTTCAGATTTAATAGTAGGCGAAACTACTTGTGATGGAAAGAAAAAGATGTATGAGATGCTTGGAAAAATAAAAGATGTACATGTAATGCAATTACCGCAAATGTTAAATAGTGAAGATTCTTATACTATGTGGAAAAATGAAATTATAAGGTTAAAAGAAACTTTAGAAGAAAAATTTAATGTACAAATAACAGAAGAAAATTTAAGAGATGCAATCAAATTAAAAAATAGAGAAAGAGAAAGTTTAAGAGAGTTCTATGAACTAGGAAAAATGTGTCCTCCACCTCTTAGCGGTATGGATATATTAAAGGTTCTTAGAGGAGCAGCTTTTACTTATAATAAGGAAGAACAAATAAAAACTATTGATAAAATGACAAAGGATACTAAAGAAAGCTATGAAAATGGAGAAAGAAAAGTTTCAAGTTCTGCTAAGAGAATATTAGTAACGGGATGTCCTTTAGGAGAGGCAACTGATAAGATCATAAATGCCATAGAAGAAAATGGTGGAGTGGTTGTTTGTTATGAAAACTGTGGCGGAGCTAAAGATATAGGTTTCTTAGTTGATGAAACGATAGATCCTATAGATGCCCTTACAGATAAATATTTAAACATAGCTTGTTCGTGTATGACTCCTAATGAAAATAGATTAAAACTATTATCACAGCTTATAGATGAATATAAGGTTGATGGAGTTTTAGATGTAATACTTCAAGCTTGCCATACTTACAATGTAGAAGCTTATGCAGTAAAAGAGTTTGTAACAAAAGAAAAGAATTTACCATATATAAGCTTAGAAACAGATTACTCACAAACAGATATAGGACAAATAAAGACTAGAATAGGCGCTTTCATAGAAATGATTTAGTGGAAAATAAAAAACATAAATATAAATAAAACCAGAGTTTTAGTTTATAAAAATTAAAACTCTGGTTTATTTATTTAATAAGAAGAAATACTGTGTTAAAATTACATTTAATTAGATTGTATGACGTAATACATTTATTACATGTTAGGAGTGAGATGATATGGCAAAAATAGTTACGATTGTAACATTTGCATCTGAAGTTGCTAAATTTTATAGCAAGCAGTTAAAAGAACTATTTGGAGAATTTGTTGAAGTTAAAATATATTCTTTTGAGGAGAATACTATTCATAAAGGCATTGATGCTGATATATTTGTAGTAGCTACTTATTCTATTTATGAAACAATAAAAAAAATAATACCAGATAAAAGTGAAGTGGTAATAACAAATATTACTTTACCTAAGACTGCTATTAAACAAATTATGAACATTCCCAATGGAAAAAAGGCAATGCTAGTAAATTTGAGTGCTGAAATGTGTATTGAAACAATATCCTTGATTTATCATTTAGGTATGAATCATATTGAGTTAGTTCCAGTTTATCCTGGCATGAAGGAAATACCTAATGTAGAAGTGGCAATAACTCCAGGAGAAGGAAGGTATGTTCCTAAAAATGCAACTACAATAATTGATGTAGGACATAGACTCTTAGATACTAGTACAATAATAGAAATAGCGTTAAAACTTAAATTGGAATATTTACTGCAAAGTGATAAATTTAAAAGTTATTTTGATAAAATTGCAACAAATAGTTATAGTCTAGAAGCATTATCTGGCAAGACAAATGTACTTGAAAGTCAGTTTGACATTCTTCTTAAAATATTCAATGAAGGAATAATTGGAATAAACGCCCAAGGATTGATTTTTGCATACAATAAAAGTGCTGAAAGTATTATTGGCGTGAAAAAAGATGATGTACTTGGAAAATCAGTAAAAGAAATCCTTCCTGAAATTCCTTTTGATTATGTATCAGATAGTTGCCAGTCTATAAAGTCAAAGCTTATAAAAGTAAACGATACCTATTTAAAGTTAAATGTTGACCCTGTAATAAGTATAAATAAATTTATTGGTGCATTTGCTACTCTACAAAAATTCAAAGATGCGGAATGCCAACAACACAAATTAAGATTACAGCTTTTAAATAAAGGGCATAAGGCAAAATACACTTTCCAAGATATATTAGGTGAAAGTCAGGTAATAATTAAAGCAAAAGAGATAGCTAAAAAAATGGCAAAAGCTGATTCGTCAGTTCTAATTACAGGTGAAAGTGGTACGGGAAAGGAACTTTTTGCTCAAGCAATACATAATAGTTCAAATAGAAAAGAATATCCATTCGTTGCAATTAATTGTGCAGCTATTCCTGATAATTTGCTTGAAAGTGAACTTTTTGGATACGAAGAAGGGGCTTTTACAGGAGCTAAAAAAGGTGGAAAGTTAGGATTATTTGAATTTGCTCATATGGGGACTTTGTTTTTAGATGAGGTAGAAGAAATGAGTTTGAGCCTACAAGCAAAATTATTAAGAATTTTACAGGAAAAAGAGTTTGTACGTATCGCTGGAAGTAGTGTTATAAAAGTTGATATTAGAATAATTGCTGCTACAAATGAAGATATTAAGAAACTAGTATGTAACGGTAAATTCAGAAAAGACCTTTATTATAGACTTAATGTTCTACCTTTGAACATACCTCCTTTAAGAGATAGGGAGGAAGATGTTTTAATACTTATAGAAAAAGCAAAAAGACAATTGAATAGTCGGTTTAAGTTTTCGGAAGAAATAAAGGAAGCTTTTTTAAATTATTATTGGGACGGAAATATAAGGGAATTAAACAACTATGTTGAGTATTTAACGTATATATGTGATGATAAAATCACTTTAAGTGATTTGCCTTTTGAACTATCCGCTAATAAAAGTAGTATTGATAAAACAAGTATAAGTGAAAATAGTAACTTTGAAGAATTTAAAAAAGCTGCAGATGGTAGAATGGATGAATACTTATTTATAATTAATCAGCTAGCGTTAAGTCATAAAAATAGAACTACAATAGGTAGGAAAACAATTGCAAAGATTGCAGAAAATATGAATATATTTTTAACTGAGCAAGAAGTGAGGAGTATTCTCATAAGCCTTGAAGAACTTAAGATGGTCAAAATATTCAAAGGTAGAGGTGGAAGTAAAATAACGGCATTAGGTTTAGAAATTTTAAGTAAGATAAAAAAATAAAGTTGAAAGGGGTTAAATGGAGTTGCGCAAACTTTATTTAACCTTTTTTTTATGAGTTTAAGGTTTATTTTAAGTAAATTCAATAAAAAGATGATAAGTTTTTCACAAATTATATTTGGCACGATAATTGCTCTAATAAAATATGTATTTGCAAATACGTTTTCATATCAATAAAATCAATAAAAATAAAGAACTATATGGAGGGACTAAAAATGAAATATAATTTTGATGAGGTTATAAGTAGAGAAAATAATAATTCCGCTAAATATGATGAAATGAAGCTTAAATTTGGTAGAAATGATTTGGTACCAATGTGGATTGCCGATATGGATTTCAAAACAGCACAACCAATAATTGATGCAATTGAAAAAAGAGTAAAGCAAGGCATATATGGATATGTATCTAGACCAGAGTCTTATTATGAAGCAGCTAGCGAATGGTTAAGAAAAAAACATGGTTGGAATGTTGATAGTAAATGGATGATTCATAGTCCAGGAGTGGTTCCAGCACTAAGTATGATAATAAAAGAATTCACAAATCCAGGAGACAAAATAATAGTTCAGTCACCTGTTTATTATCCGTTCTTTGATGTGGTAAATAATAATGACAGAGAATTAGTTCTTAATCCGTTAAAATTAGTTGATGGAAAATATGTAATGGATTACGAAGGATTAGAAAATATAGCTATGTCAGGAGCAAAAATGCTTATTTTATCTAACCCTCACAATCCAGTAGGTCGTGTATGGACTAAAGATGAGTTGATAAAGCTTGGAGATATATGTTTAAAGCATGGTGTTAAAGTTATTTCAGACGAAATACATTCAGACCTTATACATGGCGATAATAAACATATTCCATTTGCTATGATATCAGAAGAATTTTGCAAAAATTCTATAACATGTATTGCACCAAGCAAAACATTTAATCTTGCAGGTCTTCAATCTTCAATTATTATTTTCCCAAATAAAGATGAAAGAGATAAATTTGATAGCTTGTTAGGAATACTTGATATCAAAAGGAATAACTGTTTCAGCCTTGTTGCAACTGAAGCAGCGTACACAGATGGACAAGAATGGCTTGAACAATTATTAGAATACCTACAAGGTAATATTGATTTTGTATATAACTACTGTAAATCAAATATACCAAAAATAAAGCCTAATAAACCAGAGGGAACTTACCTTGTTTGGATAGATTGTAAGGAACTTGGAATGAACAAAGAAGAATTAAAGAATTTTATGTTTAATGAAGTAAGAGTTGCATTCGATTCAGGATTCTGGTTTGGAGTTGAAGGAGAAGGTCATGTTAGAATGAATATTGCATGTCCAAGATCAATAATTGAAGAAGCTTTGAAAAGATTAAAAATGGCTATAGACAAATTGTAAGCATAGAAGATAAGGACCGAGAATAGCAGGAATGAATTCAATAATTGAAAAATATGAGCTGATATAAATTGCTAATATGAACGGAGGTAAAACTGATGAGTCAAGAACAGAAGCAACAACTGGCAAAAAATATGAATGTATTTGAAGGTATAATGTATGTAATCGGTCTTGTAATTGGTTCGGGAGTGTTCTTAAAACCAGCAGTAGTTTTAAGAAATATGGATTCTACAGGTGCAGCGCTTTTAATGTGGGTTTCTGGTGGTTTAATCACCATAGCTGCGGCCCTTACTATAGCAGAAATTGCTGGTTATATACCTAAAGTTGGCGGACTATATACATATTTGAGCGAATTATATGGAGAAAAAATTGGTTTCTTATTTGGTTGGGTAGGAACTCTAATAAACTCGCCAGGATCTGCAGCTGCACTTGCAATAGCTTGTGCTACATTTTCAACATTTTTTATACCAATGAATAGTACACAACAAAAAGGTCTTGCGATATCTCTAGTTGTAATATTAGTTATAGCGCAAATAATTTCAACTAGATATGGAGTTTGGCTGCAAACAATAGCAACAATAGGTAAACTTGTTCCCATTGCAGCTATAGCTATCTTTGGATTGCTTAATGGAACTCAACATATAACCCTTGCATCAGTAGGAAATATAAAAGGTGCTGCCCCTGGAGTAGCATTACTTGGTGTACTATGGGCATATGATGGGTGGCTTAGTTGCTGTACATTAGCTGCTGACATGAAAGAACCTGAAAAAAATATACCAAAAGCTATAGTTACAGGTATATTATTTGTTATGGCAGTGTATATTGCATTTAATGCAGCTATTTTCTATGTATTGCCAGGCAATGTTGCTGCAATTTCAGAAAAAATAGGTGTAGATGTATGTATAAGACTTTTTGGGCCTGGAGGAGCAACATTTATAACAGTGGGAATGATGCTTTCTGTATTTGGAGCTTTAAATGGAATGTTAACTTGTGGCTCAAGATACACTTTTGCAATGGGACTGCGCAAACATATTCCAGCCGCTAATACTTTATGTGCTGTTCATCCAAAGTTAGGTACTCCTGTTAACTCATTAATATTCCAGGGAGTAGTAGCAATTTTATATATACTAACAGGTACATTTAACTCAATAACTGATTTGATTGTATTTGCTTTATGGATTTTCTATACGTTAGGTGTTGTGGGTGTATTTATTCTTAGAAAGAGAATGCCTCATAATCCTAAACTTTACCACGTTCCACTATTCCCTGTAGTTCCAATTATAGGTATATTAGGTGGAGTTTATTTGATGGTTGGTACACTTAAAGATTCACCTTTAAGTGCTATGCTAGGAGTAGGACTTACTTTAATAGGATTGCCAGTATATTACTATTGCAAAAATAAAAATAAAACTACAAATGTAGAGAACTAAACTTTTTATACAATATTAAAAAAATAAAAATCAAGCTATTAATCTTATTAGGATAATAGCTTGATTTTTATTAATATCAGTTATTTATATAAAATACTTATATTTTAAAATGAAGTAACAAAAAAATTATAGATAACTAGTCTATTATAAATTATTCAAATAACTATATATATTCCTATGTGATAAAATGAAAGTATACTATATAAATGGAGGTATACACATGGGAGATTATAAAAAATTATGGACAGACCTAGGTATTGATTTAGAAAAGCATGACAAGCTATGCGCAGTATTACCAGAACTTTATGGTGCTACATATTTAACTCAAGAAAATAGGCCAGAAGGAATGAATTACTTCAATTTTGTTGTTGCTGAGGTCCATGGTCTTAGAATACAAGAATTAGAAAATCACAGAAAGCAAGGTGGAAAGGTTGTAGGTACTTTTTGCGTATTTGTACCTGATGAAGTTATACTTGCATCTAAAGCTATAAGCGTTGGACTTTGTGCAGGCTCACAGTTTTGGATAGAAGATGGTGAAAAGGTTCTTCCAAGAAATATGTGTCCTCTTATAAAAGCATTTATGGGAGCAAAAGTAGGAGGGACATGCCCTTATTTCCAATCATGTGATATGGTAATTGGTGAAACTACTTGTGATGGTAAAAAGAAAGCTTGGGAATTATTAAATGAATACGTTCCCGTTCATGTTATGGATTTACCACAAATGAAGAAAAGTAAAGATTATAGTATGTGGATGAATGAAATAAAAGAAGTTATTGTTAAAATGGAAGAGCTTACAGGAAATAAAGTTACTGTAGAGACTCTTAGAGAAGGAATAAAAATTGCAAATGCAAAAAGAAAAGCATTAAAAAGATTATATGATTTAAGAAAGTTTAGGCCATCACCAATAAGTGGATTAGATTGTCTTTTAATATCTCAAATTGCTTTTTATGATGATCCTGCAAGATTCGTAGAAAAACTAAATGAATTATGTGATGAATTAGATGAAAGAATTAAAAATTCTAAAGATATAGGTAAGAAAAGATTGATGATAACAGGAACACCTATGGCATTGCCAAACTGGAAACTACATTCAATAATTGAAAGTTTAAATGCTGAAGTAGTGGTAGAAGAAACCTGTACTGGTACAAGATATTTTGAAAATGAAGTTTCAGAAGAAGGAGAAACAATAGAAGATTTAATTAAAAATTTAGCAGATAGATATTTAAGTATAAACTGCGCATGTTTCACACCTAATACTGGAAGAATTGATGATATAATAAGATATGCAAAAGAATATGAAGTAGATGGAGTAATAGATTTTAATTTATCCTTCTGCCATACTTATTCAGTAGAGCATAAAACAGTAGAAAAAGCATTAAAGGAAAAGAGTATACCTATAATACACATAGAAACAGATTATTCAACTGAAGATTCAGGTCAGATAAAAACAAGGGTAGAAGCTTTCCTTGAAATGATTTAAAAGAAGGTTTTATAAAATGCAGCAAATACGATATTATGTATTGTTTCCTTCTCATACGGAAGGTATGAAAATGGAAAAATTATTGAGGGAAGAAAAAGTGAAGTATACAATAGTACCAACCCCTAGGGAGCTCTCAGATTGCTGTGGTATTTCAATAATGTATAATAAAGAAGATGAAGAAAAAATAAAAAAATTGATGTGTATTCACAATGTAAGAACATCAGGTTTTCATAGCGTGAATAAGAAAATTGTAAATCCATATTTAACTGAGGGTTAAGTAACGACTTATAATAGAGAATTTAAATGGGGAATGGGTAATTAAATTGTCCATTCCATATTTTATTAAACAGGAGGTTTTTATGTTTTATGTGGGAGTGGACATAGGCTCTACAGCTTCAAAAGTTTGTATTTTTAGTGATGAAGAAATAAAAGATACTTTTATTTTACCTACTGGATGGAGCAGCGTTAAAACTGCAGGAGAAATAAAAAGTAGATTGAATGAATTAGGCTTAAATGGTGATAACTGTAATATAGTTGCAACGGGTTATGGTAGAGTATCTGTGCCCTATGCAGATAAAACCGTTACTGAAATAACTTGTCATGGCAAGGGTGCATATTACATTACTGGTGAGGATTGCACTGTTGTAGACATTGGGGGGCAGGATACTAAAGTAATAACCGTGCAAGATGGAAAAGTAACTAATTTTACCATGAATGATAAATGTGCAGCGGGTACAGGACGATTTTTAGAGCTTATGGCCAATACATTAGGGTTAGATATAGTAGAAATGTGTGAAATGGCCCAAAAAGGAAAATCCGTCACAATAAGTTCTATGTGCACTGTGTTTGCAGAGTCAGAAGTTATAAGTTTAATTGGCAGTGGGAAAAAAAGAGAAGATATTGCTCAGGGTGTTATAGATTCAATTACAGGTAAAGTAAAATCATTATGTCAAAAGCATTCAGATAGTTTTAATTATTTTTTAACAGGAGGTCTTAGTAGTAATAAGTACATAATAGAAAAATTGTCAGACAAGCTTGAAGCAGAAGTTAAAGCACATGAATTAGGTAGATATGCTGGAGCTATAGGTGCAGCATTAATAGCAAAGTCAATAAAATAAATTGTTGACTTTAAATACAGCTCATGTTAAAATTAATTTAATAAAATTTAATATAAATTTATTAGAACCTTTAAAACTGGTCCCGTGAGATCAGGAAGGCAAAGATGATAGGAAATTGTAGTTATAATTATGTACGTAATCATGCCTTCCCTAAAGGGAAGGCTTTTTTTATACCTTTAAATTTAGCACAGAGAGGCTAAGAAGGAGGAGACATTATGTTAAAAGGAAGAAATTTAATAGACCCTATGGATTTTACACTAGAGGAATTAGAAGAAATTTTTCAATTAGCAGATCAAATTATTGCAAATCCAAAAGATTTTACTCATACTTGTGAGGGAAAATTACTAGCCACACTATTCTATGAGCCAAGTACAAGAACTAGATTCAGTTTTGAAGCAGCAATGATAAGACTTGGTGGTCAAGTTATAGGATTTTCAGAACCAAATTCAAGTTCAGTTGCAAAGGGAGAAAGCGTAGCAGATACTATAAGAACGGTAGCATGTTATGCAGATATAGTTGCTATGAGACATCCTAAAGAAGGAGCACCTAAAGTTGCATCTATGAATTCCCCAATACCAGTTATAAATGCTGGTGATGGTGGACATCAACATCCTACGCAAACACTTACAGATCTCTTAACAATTAAGTCCATAAAAGGTAGATTATCAAATTTAAAAATAGGCCTTTGTGGTGATTTAAAGTTTGGAAGAACAGTTCACTCTCTAATAAAAGCTATATCTAGATATGAAAATAATCAATTTGTTTTAATAGCTCCTAAAGAACTTAAACTTCCAGAATATATAATTAAAGAACTGGATAAAAATAATA
>CAZKOJ010000139.1:0-12257 GCA_964554365.1 uncultured Clostridium sp.
TTTATTTTTTTACGCAAAAAACTGCCGCACTAATTTTTTAGTGCGACAGCCCTTTATCATAAAAATTTATAGATACCCCCCAAAAACATTAATAGCTTACGTATGATAAATACGTATGATTAAGATTCGATTTTATTTTTAAAAAAATTCATTTATAAAGTGAAATTTGTAGACAACTGGCGGAGTGAATCGTCAAATAAAAAATATATTAGTGATAATGTGTTAGGGGAGAATAAATTTATGAAAAATACAAAACATTTATTGATAGTAGCATCAATAGCAGCTGGAATAACTTTAGTAGGAGAATCTGTACATGCTCAGCAAGTAACAACTACTAAAATATCCAAGGTAACTACATATAACTATAATGAATATTCTACAGTAACTGTTAAGTTAAACGATAAAAGTGATATTGTTAAACATATACAGAGTACTTTAAATCTATATTTCGGATCTGGACTTGCAGAAGATGGAGTGTATGGGAAATTTACAGAAGATGCTGTTAAAAGTGTACAGAAAAAATTAGGGGTAAATGTTGATGGTATCTTTGGACCTAAAACGGCTAAAGTCTTATTGAAGTATGTTAATAAGACTTCTGTAGATGACAAAAATGGATTTAGTCCAGTGTCTGTTAATATTCAAAAACAACTTGTATCTTTAGGTTATAACTTAAATGCAAATGGAAATTTATCTAGTTATGATACAATGTTAGCTATAAGACAGTTCCAAAAAGCAAACAATTTACCTGCAACTGGAAATATAGATATGAAATTATTAAATAAACTTAGTAAAGAGGATAAAATGAAATCTAATGAAACGGAAAAATTCAAATCTGATACTGATTATTATATATCAGTAAATTCTTCTGATCATTTATGTAGAATTTATCAAAAAATAAATGGTAAATGGAAAGAAGTTAAGTGTTTTGATATTTTTTCAGGAAAGGTTAATAAAGGAGAGTATGTATCTGGACTCCAAGGTAAAGAGGTAAAATTCAACAAAGTACCGATGAAGAACTTTACTCAAATCGATGGTCTACATGTTTTTTATTCAGCCGAAAAAGAATCAGGATATGGTTTAAGGATTTCTGATGAAAGTGCTAAATTTTTAAGTGGGATACCATATAAAACAGCTATCAAAGTATTTTAAAAATTAACTTTTAAAACTTATAGTTTTCATCACAACTTCTGAGTGTATAAATAATTTGTGAACAAACTGAAGAGCAGAAATGAACTGCTCTTGAAGTTGCACAATATCTAACTATTCCGTCACAACATCGTTATTAAACATACTATATGAGATACTATCAACAACAGAAATTCCATTGCTATTTAAAACAACTCTTCCATCGTCAAAACCTCTATTATCCATTTTAATTTCTCTAAACAGATTATTCTGCAAAATGGTCTAATATTATAAAATCTGCTATAAATCCAGGGTCAATAGCTCCTTTATGTTTTAAATCATAACACTCTGCTGTATTTAACGTACACATTTGTATTGCTGTTTCAGCTTTTAAGCCATGTTTAATGGCCATTCTAATTGAATGATATACACTTCCATTCTCTATTAAATCATCTATATGCTTGTCATCTGTGCAAAAACAAACTCTTCTAGAATTAGATATACTAGTAGCTTTAATTAGTTCTTTAAGATTTTTTGCAACTGTTCCCTCTCTTATAAGAACATACATACCTCTTCTTAATCTGTCTATAACTTCCTGTCCATTATGACATTCATGATCTGTTGTAATATTAGCAGTAACATAGGTACTAATCATAATTTCATCAAATCCTTCACTATGACCATCTATAATCGTTTCCATATTCTTGGAATTATACGAAGGTTATTGTTACTTATTATATGTAAGTGCTTTATCTTTGTCAAAGAATTTGAAGTATCTAACTCATATTCACCAAACAGTTTCTATGTAATCATTGCTTGCACCAGTTTTCCTAAAAATCTTTTTCTTAATAAAACACAGCTTTATCCTGAACTTCAATATATTCTTCTAGCTCTGTAAGAGAACTTGCTATAAGCTCATAAACAAGGTATTTAGGATTTATAAGCTCTATAATCTTCTTTACACTATTATCTGTAAAAGGTTTATGTCTATCTATATTAAAAACATGCATAAATACCTCTTCACTCATTGGATTAAGTGTAAACTCTTTTGTTTTTCTATTATTTATTTGTTCCCTTACATATTCTCCAGATAAAGAACAATTAAGATGTATACCTTTTATTAAACTTTTTAATTCGCCCAGATTATTTATAGTATTTATTATATATTCAATTCCTTGTTTTTCATCTTTAAGATAGAGATTTGTATTCATTAAATGTGATGTATCAAGCATAAATCCTTTATTTGCATATTTAACTTTATCTAATAATCTAACTGCCATACTTTTATCAAGCATAGTAAAACCAGGCCACCATACATTTTCAAACAACAATTTTATATTGGTGTCTAGTTTTTCAAAAACCTCATTGATTACTTCTGCTGCTGCATCTATGATTTCATAATCAGAATATGTAAAATTGTAATCATAAGTATGCTCCACTTCTACATGTGCTACATGAAAAACTACATACTCTGCACCAATTTTACTAGCCATCTCAATTTCTTTTCTATAATGTTCTATAATGATTTTCCTCTGAATTCCTCCATAATATTTTTCCACAACATCCATACTTTTAAATTGTTTTAACATAGCAACCTTATTGTTATTCCAAAAATCCAACCAAGTAGGATAATACTTTAAATGTATTCCTTTAACAATTTTACTAGGTAAAATATCTTTTTTCCATGCTATTGGATTTAAAAGTTCAATACCATCCATAGTATGCCTTTCTAAAAACCTTGTTATATTCTGACTATCATAATGGAACTTTTCAAGATCATAATTATATGTAGAAAAATTTATAAGCTTTAACAATTGGCTGAACCTCCCTTTTCCTACTTATGTTAATGGTAACAATTTATTATTAATTTCTTCTTTAAGCTCTTACATTTCAAAAACCATTCCATCATAAGCAAAGCTAATATTATCATACTGATTTTCTAACTCTAAATAATCATCATAAGATTTACCCCAATCTTCTTCAAGATGAGTTACTATTACCTTTTGAATACTATATTTATCTTTTAATTCCACAATTTCATTCATATTAAATAAGGAATTATTTAAAGGGTTATTTTTTTCTAAAATAAATCCATCCTTTAGCACATCACCAACTACCGTATTCCCAATTATCATAATATCTGCATTTTGAAAAACTTGATGATCTGGAAATGGCTTAATATCACATGGAGCATATATAAGTTTTTTTTCATTCTTTTCAAAGACGAACACCGTTGAATCTTCTGCTTGAACAAATGAAATTTTTATGCCATCTAAACAAACAAAATCTTCCGCAATTTCCCTCTTTATTAGATGCCTTGTATTTTCATAATAATCCAAATATGAACCATATTTTGAACATATACTATTCAAATCCTTCATAACATGTTCCATAGCAAGTAAACTTATAGGATTTTCACACTCTTTCCCCTCTGAAACTTTAAGCCAATCAATACGCATATGTTCAAAAACCCTCATTCCAAGGGTATGATCAGGGTCCATGTGACTGAATAAAACTGTATTTACTTGTTGTATCTGTGAATAATTTAGTGAGTATACTATATCTTCGGGTGTATCAACCACTAACTTTAAATCCTCTAAGTATAGACTACAGCCAAACCTAGAATAGGGTTTACCCTTTTCTCTTGCCTCTTTGCAAATTTTGCATTTGCATAGTGGTTTAGGTAATGCTGTACATCCTCCACTCCCTAATACTATAAATTTCATAACATCTCCTCCAATCTACTTTTAGTCCAATTAATAAATCGGATTACTTTTTATAAATAATACTTTTACATTCTTTTTTGTGGTGTTTTTAAATCTATGCTTCCTTCTAGGGAGTATTCTTACGGTATCACCTTCTGATAAAAAAAATTCTTCATCCTCAAACATAATATATGTCTCACCTTCTAAAACAAATGCAATTTCCTCACCTTCATGCTGTGAAAATCCGCCATAGGTTTCACTATTAGCTTTTAAGTTCATCAAAAGTAACTCCACATTTGATCTTAATGGACTTGGAGTTAAAACATCATATAAAATATGTTTTTCATCTGGATCATATATCTTTTTTCTCTCTTCTTTTTTTAATATCAATGATTTGTTATCTATTTCCTCCATTAGTAGTGAAAATAAAGGAATTTGTAATGCGACCGCGATAGATTTTAATGCACTTAAGCTAGGATTTCCCATATCTCTTTCTAATTGACTTAACAATGAAGTACTAAGTCCTGTTATCTCTGCAAAGTCTCTTATGGTTAAGCCTTTAGCTCTTCGATATTCTATAATTTTTTTACCTATTCTTATTTCACCCATAAATTTTCTCCTAAATGCTTAATTTTATTTATATTTATTATATCATAGTTTTTTGTTTAATATAATAAACAAAATTTATTATATTGACTGTTTTTTATAGTTTTGTTATACTGAATTTATTATAATGAATTTTTATACATATATTAAACAAAGGAGGCTGTATGAAATGAAAAATACAATGGCAAAAAAAGCTTTGCTTGCAGATATTTCACTCCTATTAGTTGCTATTATATGGGGAGGAGGATTTATAGCTGCTAAGGTAGCTCTAGTTACTGTTACTCCATTTTATCTATTGTCTTTTAGGTTCTTATGTTCTGGACTACTTCTTGGTGCAATATTTTTTAATAAGATGAAGAAAATAGATAAAAAAAGCGTATTGTCTGGTGTTGTTCTAGGATTATTTTTATATACTGGACAAACACTTCAAACTGTAGGTCTTAAATATACTACACCTGGAAAACAAGCAGTTTTAATAGCTTCCTATACTGTATTAGTTCCTTTTATTTCATGGTTATTAACTAAAAAAAGGCCTAATATTTTATCAGTATTATCAGGCGTCTTAATATTAATTGGTATAGGTTTTCTGAGTTTACAAGAAAATCTATCTATAAGTTATGGGGATAGCTTAACATTACTATTTGCGGTTGTGTTTGCCTTCCAGATAGTCTTAATAGGTATTTATGCTAGAAATATAGATGCAATACATTTAACTACTGTTCAATTATTGACAGCCGGTACCCTTACATTAATTAGTGCACTAATATTTGATCCAAATATTAAATCTATAAACCATGAAGGTATGCTAGGTATTCTATATCTTGTGATATTTAATACAACAATAGCATTTTTAGTTCAAAATATAGCACAAAAATATACTTCAGATACTCATACTTCAATAATAATCTCTCTTGAATCAGTGTTTGGTTGTCTTTTATCAATGCTTTTAATTGGAGAAGTATTTACGCAAAAAATGATTATTGGTTGTATATTAATTTTCGTCGCAGTAATTTTATCCAAAGCTAAGATTAAGTTTAATGCAACCAATACTCCATCTTTTTAAAATTCAAACTACTTTGATATTTCTTTAGCAGTTCTAATTAATTCTTCTGCTGCAATAGAGCATAACCCAGCTAAGTCTTCTATATGGAGTTCTTTAGTAGCTGAATAATCATAAAGGATGTTAGCTGTAGCTTCTAATTCTTCATCTGCCAGCCATAAAACCATAGCAATAGGTACGTTTGGCAATACACTAATTTCTATACCTACATCTCCAAAAGTAATTTTCTTGCCACCTAGCTTAATACCAGCTTTTAAAAAAAGCTCACCTTTATCACCAAAAAATTGTATTAATTTATTTATTCCCTGAATTGCAAAAGTATCATAAGAGGCACCAACTCCCTCTAGTTCTCTGTATGGTACCCATTTATTTGTCAGAATACTCTTAGTACATCTGTGAAGGTAGCTAATAATTAATATCTTATCAAAGAATTTATCATTATCCTCACTAGATAAATTGTTTTTGCTCTCATCTTTCAAAATAATACTTCCCTGTGGATAAGAAATTAGGTATTCTCTATTGAAATAAGTCAAAGTAAACTGTCTCTTTTCTGGATCATACTTGGCTCCACTTTTCTCAGCCATTTCTTCTGGATCACATTTAGCAAATTCTTTACACAAACCTTCATAACAAAGATTATAGTTATTTTCTTTATTTTTACTCATATAAAATTTCTCCTTCCCTATTAACAACATGTATTTCTATTCCAAATTGTTATAAAATGTCCAAGCATGTTATAATTATAGTACAGCATTATAACTGCTAAAAAAAGAGCCAAATTCTAATTTTTTATTGGCTCCAGTTTAAAGGAAATGATATTATGTTTTTGTTAAACAATAAAAATACCACTGCTCTGTATACTCAACTATACCAACAAATAAAAGAAAAAATATTTAGTGGACATTTCACTTAAGATATAATGTAAAACCTATACCATCACTTCAATCTTTATTAAATGAAAGGGTAATACACCTTGGTAGCTTTTCCAAGTTTTTATTTCCTTCTATAAGGCTTTCTTATATGGTTCTTCCTGAAGAATTGACAACTAGATTTTATTTGTTATTTAATAACTTCCCTTCTCAAGTTCCCTTTATTATTCAAAAAACCCTTCAACATTTCATGCAGGAAGGATATTGGGATAACTATATAAGGAAAAGCATTAGAACTCAAAAGAAGAAGCATGATGCACTAGTTGACGCTTTGAATAAGGAATTTGGAGATACTATTACAATTTTAGGAAAAAATGCAGGCCTACATCTCCTGTTACAAGTAAAATGTCCTATGACAGAGGAAGAATTAATTAAACAAGCATATTATTCAGGAATAAAGGTATATCCAACATCAACACTGTGGACTTGTAAGAAAAGTAATGAATATGCTTCAGTGCTACTGGGCTTCGGAGCTATTCAACTTGAGCATATACCTATAGCAATTAAACTACTAAGAGAAGCTTGGCTTAATAAATAGGAATTGTTATAGTTATAACTCAAGCATATAACCACTTTAGTAAATATGAAGAGGTATATATATTTATTATATAGTTTCTAAAAAACTGTAACCAAGTTTCAGACCATAATAAACTAATATTACTCCGCAGACAACATTTATTACTTTAATAACTCTATCATTAAAATTATTTTTAAATGTTGAAGCTATTGCTGTTATTCCTAAAAACCAGGAAGTGGAAGCCAAGCAAACACCTAAAATAAATAATTTCGAAGCTTCTGGTGATAATGCGGCTTTAAATCCTCCTAAAAGTAAGGACCCATCAATAAGTGCTTGAGGATTAGCCCAAGTTACTAGTAAACACGACAAACTTATCTGAGGTAATGACTTATTTACCTCTACTTCATTTTTTGTTTCAGGTGTACTTCTTATAAGTTGAATACCAATATATACTACCGCTATGCATCCAATAAAAAGAACAGCTAATTTAATGGTTTGAAATTTCCCCATTATAGCACCCATTCCAAAGAAACAGGCTAGTGCCAGTGAAATATCAAAAAAAGCTGTGATTAAAGCTACGATATATGCTCTTAGCTTACTATTTCCTATTGCATTATTTATTACATAAATATTTTGCATTCCAATAGGCGCAACGTATGCAATACCTAACATAAAACCCTGAATTATATATTTTGTCAATTAAATTACCTCCTTATGTATCCTTTACTTCTACTAATTATACATACAAAGCTTAGTAAAATCTTCAACCTAATGAAATGATTTATTCTATGATTTGAGTTACAAGTATATAAAGACCACTGTAACAGGTATAACGTAGACATGATAATAAATATCCATATACGTTTAGAGTAAAATCTCTTTTCTTAAATCTTTTGCTTCATAAGCCTCATCACAAGCGTTTATTATAAATATTGCTGTAACTAACAGGGATACTATATTTACAATAGTTAAAATGGTATAATACTTCATTGTGTCAAGTAAAATCCCAAACAATAAAGAGCCTAGAGGTATAGCACCTTGAGAAAACATTCCAAGTATTGAAAAAAATCTAGAACGCATTTCATCTGGAACCAAATTTTGAAGATTTGTTGAAATTGGAGTATTCACAAAGGCGTTGAAAAATCCAATTACCATACAACCGATTGATATTGATATAAATAGTGCCCAGGTTGCTCCTCCATAAATACCTATTATCTTTGGAAAAATTAACGCACAAACTGTTATTGTTACAATGGTCTCGATAACAAGTCCAATTTTCATAAGCTTTTTCAATCCTAATTTTTTAAAATATACTGAAATCCCAATATTTCCAAACAATACACCTACTGTGAAAAATCCCATTATATATCCATACTGCTGTGAAGTAAATCCAATTTCTTTCTTTAGTGCATAGGGCATTATTATATCAAACATGGGAACAAATAAAAAATTTGAAATCATAGCAAACGCAAATAATTGAAATAATCCTTTCTTACTTACAATAAATTTTAATGCCTCAGAGTTTTCATTTAAAAATATTTTCATATTTATTCTTTCTTTTTTCACTACTTTTCTATTGTAAGTAATAAACATAGAGAATACTGCTGAAATTATAAAAGAAATAGCATTTATATAAAATACCATTTTTATTCCCCATATTCCGTAAATTAATCCTCCGAGTGCAGGTCCTAAAATCATAGAGGCTGCATCAAATCCACCCTTTGCAGAATTAGCTTCTATCAGCTCATCTTTAGATATTAACTCTGGCATCAATGCAGTAGATGATGAATTAAACAAGCTATCCATTATAGATATAAAAATTTGTAGACTAAATAGAATATAAATATTGAAATTTCCTGTCATCGCAAGGATTCCAAATAAGAAGATAAGTGAACCTCTTCCAAAATCCATAGCTATCATTATGTTTCTTCTGTTTCTTCTATCACCAATTATCCCTGAAAAAGGTGCAGTTATAAGTGCTGGTACAAGTGTTAATATTGAGAAAATACCCATTAATGTTCCTGAACCTGTTAAGTCAAGTATATAAAGTGGTATTGCTATCATTTGAATACCACTACCTATAAGGGATATGAATCTTCCTCCTATATACATCCACAAATTTTTACTTTTTTTCATCTTCTATCACTTACTCCTTTACCCAATAGCTATTGCAATCATTTGTTCTTTCAACAAATCCATATTCTACTAGAGCTCTTCTTATAGTTGCATAATCTTCATATATTCTTTTCAAAACTCTATTAATCTCTTTTTCTGAATAAGTCTTTCCTTTAGAAAAATTCTTAATTATCTCTTCTAATACAATAATTTTCTTTTTTTCTTTAGCTGGATAACTTTTTAATGCTCCGCTCTCATCTATACAGTTTTTAATAGTATCCTTTTTTTCCTTATCAGTTATATTATATCTATCATCTAAAATAGTTGCTGTCTTGTGAGCATCACATATAACTTCCCTATCTAGCTTATTAATCTTTTTATTTGTATTCTTCGAAAGTAAATCCATCATAGCTAAAAATAGTTTTGATTGTTTTTCTTTTTCTCTTAGCTTATAGCGATGATTTCTAATAGTTGATTGAGCAACTCCAAGCTTTGCTGCAACTTCTTTATCAGATAATCCTTGTGCAATTAGTGTTATTAACTCTCTCTGAACATCTGATACTCCTGTAAAAGCTGAGTTCATTCCTAATAAGTACTCAAGTATAGAGCCATGTTTTTCCTCTATATGAATCTCTGTTGCCTTTTTTGCATCATATAATTCTGATTTTATTTCATATATACGTCCCTTTTGAAATACCTCTTCACAAATTATACATTTATACTCCTTCTCACTCTCTGTAAACCCCTTTTTTACTTCATCTATTGTTGCACCCCAAAATAATTCATTTGATTTTATATCCATAATTCTCAATTCCTTTCAATATCAATATAATTTTCTTTATATTAATATTACACTTTAATTTAGTTTTTGTCTACAAATAAACAAACAATTTTATATTTAGTCTATGAATTATTTTAAAAATCTACATCACTATAAAATTGCTTTATTAAACATTCAAACTTCATTTATTTTAGATAATTAAAATAACCTTCAAGAGGTTATCTCTTAAAGGCTATTCATGATTATAATATATATTTATGATATGTGTTAAAATGTAGAATTTTAGTTCTTTCCAATTACGTATTCTAGGCATTATATTTCTTCTCTGCAAATTGCGAGACTGAGCAACATACCGAATGCAATAAACACCACAACCATACTCACCATAACTGCGTATGGTCTCCAAAGCCACATGTCGAAACGAAATCCAGGCACCTCGTTTATCACCTGTGATGATGCCATTGGAAATGCATTTAAGATTAATTGGGAGAATCTCCATGGTATCTTGATAAATAAAGCCATGATGATATAGAAAATATTTATTGCAATTCCTATTGCTGTAGCCAAGCTTGTATTTGATGTTTTGTAGGATATCCATCCCATAATAGTTGTTAAAGCCAGCACTCCTAAAAGTTCACTTACAAACATCAAGAGTATTCCACCTTCTAATGTAAAGTTCCCTATAGAAAATAATGCAAATACTTTCAAACTGCTCTTCAAAGCATTAAGTCCCGTAACTGAGCCTAGAATTGACACTGTGCCAAGTGTTGCCACCAAAGTTAACAGTAGACCATATATCATAACTGGCAGAAGCCGAATGCCCATCATTCTTTTTCCAAGTTTTGTTGCATAAATAATTTCTATACTGCCATCTTCCACGCTGTCAGAATAGGTGGCTGCTGCAAAAAATGTGACCATAAAGAGAATTATTAGATAAGGAACCTTTAGATTATCAATTCCTAAATTCCAAAAATCACATCCTGGATACTGAACAAAAGGTGTTTTTACCTTGTTCAGTTCTTTAAGCGCCTTTGCTTGATCCTTTTTAGGAATCTTTTCTATAAGTGCAATAGATTTTTTTCTCCAACAACTATAAAAATTTTTGGCATAAGCATCGGGAAAGTCTTTAACTCTATTTTCATAGTACAACACTCCAGGATAACTCTCAACTAGACCGCTTATAAAAGTTACAAGTGGTTGATATTTTGTTTCCTCTGATTTTTCATCCCTGACCTTCTTAAGCCCTAGCCATAATTTATCTTCCGTCATTTCACCAGAATAGACAGCCTCTTCTTTCAGTACTTCAGGTAGATTTTTCTCTCCTTTTGTCAATATCGCACTTAATCCAGCCGTCAAGAGAAGTATTCCTATTATTGAGAAGAGCACATACTTTGTAAAAAGTCGACGCTTTAATTCTTGATATATCATATCCTTACCTCCTTCTATAGTTTAATGCAGTGAATACTGTACTAAGTAAGAATGTAATTCCGCTTATCATAAGTAAAATTGAGGGCATCCAGAAAACTTTTCCCAAAAATGTTGTCATTGGAAATTTTATTAATTCTATAAATTGGAGATATGAAAATACCGTTCCTCCTGGTAACAATATCTTAATTACATCGATGATTGGAGAGTTAATATTGATAAATATACCTAATATAAAAGCTCCTAATATTGTCAATATAGAAAATTCAATGGCTCTTGAGGATTTTTTAGCTATAGACGAAATCCAAGTAGAAAAGCTTGCTATGGTTAAAATTCCTACTGCTCCGAAAATAAATAATTTTTTAAGTAATTCTCCTTCGTAGAATGGAAGAAAACTTTTGCCCGAAACCTGTATTGATGTATTTAAAGCATCAAGGGGTAATAAATGATTAAGAAGCATAACATAAAGACCCACTCCACAAAGATAGATAATAGATGCCATAATCCAAGGAATAACAATTTTTGCTACAGCGAGATTTTTCCTGCCTTTTATTGTAGTTTTGATGATTTCATCCATTCCATTTTCCTTGTCCTTTGTTATGATGGAGGATGCAAAAATTCCTACCATAACCATAAGCGCAAATGAGAAAATCATCATATGTCCAATTCCATCATCCCATTCTTTGAATCCGCTGTAATAAGTATAAGGTTTTTTTACCTTCTCCAACATTGACAGAGCTAATTTCTTTTCACTTTCATTATTTGCATTTTTATCAATATAATTACGATAATATAAATCTTCATTTTCATAAAAATGCTTTCCTGCATCCTTTGGAATATGCAAAAGATCCTTTGTAGATTCTCCCCTCATATTTCTCAGCCTAAACTCCTGTGTAACCAATATGTCAGCATAGACAGCATGTTTCAATAAATCTTCGGTCATCACAATATCACTATCATTGTCACCCTTTAATGAGTGGAGAAACGCATCTGA
>CAZKOJ010000140.1:0-12230 GCA_964554365.1 uncultured Clostridium sp.
TTAATTGATAATTGGAGGCGCATGTTTTGATTCGTAAAGCTAAATTTTTTATTTTATTTATTTTAAGTATTTTTATATTTTCATCAACAGATATATGTAAAGTTATAGCAGCACCAGTAGAGAAAAATGGAGATAAGAAAACTATATATTTAACTTTTGATGATGGTCCAAGCGATAAGATTACAGATAAAGTATTAGACATATTAAAGGGAAATGATGTAAAAGCAAGTTTCTTTCTTATAGGAAACCAGATTCAGGGTAGAGAGACCATGGTAAAAAGAATTCATGAGGAAGGCCATAGTATAGGATTACACACTTATACTCATGAATATAAAAAAATATATTCTAGTGAAGAGGGTTTCATACAAGAAATGGTGACTAGTTCTAATGAAATTAATAAAGTTACTGGAATTAAACCTACTATAATTAGATTTCCAGGAGGAAGTAGAAAGCATTTAAATAAAATTTTTTTAGATAAGTTGCATAGTTGCAATTTTAAAATATATGATTGGAATAAACAATTATCGGATGGTATTAATCCTAAAATTCCACCTAATAAATTATTTAGAGAAGCTACAAAAGAAGGAGATGAAGAAAATACCATTATTTTGTTAATGCATTGCGATTATATGCACAAAAACACTTGTAAAGCACTGCCTAATATAATAAAATATTACAAAGGAAAAGGATATGAATTTAAGCCAATTACAGCAGAAACAGAAGAGCTATACTTCCCAATAAA
The DNA here is from genome assembly GCA_964554365.1 of uncultured Clostridium sp. GTDB lineage: Bacteria > Bacillota > Clostridia > Clostridiales > Clostridiaceae > Clostridium_AM. The sequence continues at coordinate 743 of CAZKOJ010000140.1, forward strand.
GAAATAAGCATAAGCTTAGAATTAATTCTCTTTGATGAAATCAAAGAGAACTAATTATTATAGAGCATTTCAATTAATTGATAAATATTAAAGGGTGGGATAATACAGGAGGGTTAAGGATGGAACTTAAAAAGAGAACTAAAATTCCAACAAAATATATTAATAATGTAAAGGACTTATGCAAAGATCTATTTAATTATTCTGAGGTGCCTTCAGATGAGGGTGATCTTATGAATAGATTTAAAGATTTGGTACAGGCAGAGATAGCGAACATTAAAGAACTTCTTGTATATTACGAACAAGCAAATTGTTCAGGTAAGGATGTAGTTGTTAATGGAAGGAAAGTTTTTGATGAGATATTAAATATAAAGGATACTATGGATTTTTATAAAAAAGCCTATGAGTTAGAGGATGATTTCTTGGATTATGTAGAGTACTCAGCGGATGTAAAAAAATTCTTTAAAAATCAAAATAAATGTTTTGACGGTGTTCAAGTAAATCCTGCTAAAAAGCCTCCAGTATACAAAACTAAGAAAACAAAAAATGTAAGTATAGCAAATATACTTTACGGAGTAAAAACTATAGAGACAGAATCAGATATTGATGAATTATTGAAGGATATAAAAGCAAAATTAAAACAAGAATTAAATGAGGATACTATAATAAAACTTATTTAAGAACATTTATAAACCATAGGGGAACAGTTGAAATGAAGGAGTTCAATGTGATAGTTTTTGTGTTCAAAATAACAGTACATAAGGAACGGAAAAAGTAACCTCCTTTTACAACAAAATAATAGATTAAATATAAAAAGGTTGTGCATTTGAATCCTGCACAACCTTTTCTTTATGGTCTTCTTTTATTTTTTGAAAAATAAACTATTGCTATAATGATTAAGAATATAAAAAGGGGGCCAGCAAAGAACAGTTTAAATATTAAAGCAATAACTGAAAGTACTATACCTATAGCAAATACAGCTGAAAATATAGGTAGTGCTATTACACCAATAACCAATCCAATAAGAGTAAATAGAATAATTGATGATAAAATAATTATTAAGCTTATCATATGATATTACCTCCCGACGTAATATTTATTAACATATTATACGGTATATTATACCTTATTACTATAAATATTTAAACTTTATTTATAGCAAAATACTAATGATTTACATTAAAATTATAGTATTTACTGGAACTATCTTTGAATTGCTTATTAAAGCTAAAAATTTCATTAATATACTAAAATCATAACATAATATTGCTATAAAAAATATGTATTGTTAAATCTGATAAATGAAATTAGGAATCTATATCTTGCAAAAAATAGAAAATTTTTATTGACATGAAAAACTCATGTGATATAATAACAACTAAATATTAATTATTCAATTGAACTAAACAAAGTAAGTTAGTAAAAATAATGTTTGGAGGTTTGAACTATGAAAAATATCATTGGGAAGCAAATAAGCGGAAAATTTTACTTTTCTTTTAGCTGGGGCTACTTTTATTTTAGCGTTGGTTATTTTTTCTGCAAAAAAATATTTGTTCAGTTTCCTAATGAGTTTAATAGATCGAACTTTATTTCGTATAGAAAATTTCTGTGCGCATAATGTTATACATTTGATTTATTTATAAGGCTCGTTAGAGCCTTATTTTTTTTATCAATTTTTATATTAAGTGAAATTTAACTCAAATGGAATTTGTATGAGATCACTGGGTAATTAGTAGATTTATATCTCAAAATCCCAGTTAAATGCCATTTAGGCATTTAATCTCCATTAGCCGGAAAATGGAGGTTAAAATATATAAACTAATACTAATTTTTAATTTTAGGAGGGCTATTTCATGGTAGTAATTATGAAACAAGATGCAACAAGAGAACAAATAATGAAATTAAAAGAAAATATAGAAAAGAGGGAATGTACAGTGAGTATGATGCAGAGAGAAAAACAATGTGTATTAGGAATTGTAGGCAACACTAAAAATATTGAATCAAGTAAAATTGAAGCTAATGAGTGTGTGGATAAAGTTACTAAGATGCAGCAACCATATAAACTTGCAAATAGACTTTTTCATCCAGATGATACAGAAATAAAAATTAATCATAGAAGTATAGGTGGAGGGAGCCTTTCTGTTATAGCAGGACCATGTTCTGTAGAAAGCGAAGAACAGATTATAGAAATTGCAAAAACAGTAAAGCAAAGTGGAGCAGGATTTTTAAGAGGAGGAGCTTTTAAGCCAAGAACTTCTCCATATAGTTTCCAAGGACTTAGGCAGGAAGGTTTAGAATTATTGAAGTTAGCTAGAGCAGAAACGGGACTTCCCATTGTAACAGAAATTATGTCTCAGGATATGATAGATATATTCGAGCGGGATGTAGATGTGATACAAGTAGGTGCAAGGAATATGCAAAACTTTGAACTTCTAAAGCAATTGGGTAAAACAAATAAACCAATACTTCTAAAAAGAGGGCTATCAGCTACTATAGAAGAATTAATTATGTCTGCTGAATACATTATGGCAGGAGGCAATGAAAATGTAATTTTATGTGAAAGAGGTATAAGGACATTTGAAACTTACACAAGAAATACTTTGGATTTAAGTGCCATCCCAGTAATAAAAAGGCTAAGTCATTTACCTGTGATAGTTGATCCAAGCCACTCGGCAGGATTATGGTGGATGGTAGAACCTTTAGCTAAGGCAGCTGTAGCAGTTGGTGCAGATGGACTTATGATTGAAGTGCATAATGATCCTGCTAATGCCAAATGTGATGGACAGCAGTCCATAAAACCTGAGAGGTTTGAAGTTCTTATGAAGGATTTAAATAGAATGATCAATATGGAAAGAACAGCAATTTAAGATTTAGGGGGGAGCATCTTGGAACAGTGTGGTTTTGATTTTAATATAGCAATTGTGGGCATGGGACTTATTGGTGGGTCCTATGCCATGGCACTTAAGCAATTAAAACCTAGCCAAATATTTGGAATCGATTTGGATAAAAAAGCTTTAGAAAAAGCTTTGAAAATGGGTATAATAGACAGTGGTTATCAAAATGGGAAAATAGCTTTAAAGAAAGCTGATTTGGTTATTATAGCTCTTTATCCTGAAGAAACCATAAATTTTGTAAAGAATAATGTAGATAATTTTAAACAAGGTGCTGTAATAACAGATACCTGTGGAATAAAACAAGGTGTAGTGGAAAAGATAAGTTCTTTTCTACCTGATTATTTAGATTTTATTGGAGCACATCCTATGGCTGGTAAAGAGTCAAAAGGACTTGAAGCTGCTTCTAAGGATATTTTTAATAATGCCAACTATATAATTACTCCTACTAAAAGGAATAGTGAAGAAAATATAAAGCTGATAGAAAAAATGGCAAAAGCAATAGGCTGCAAAAATGTAATTTGTATAACTACTGAGGAGCATGACAGGCTAATATCTTTTACCAGTCAGCTGCCTCATGTTATAGCAGTTTCACTTATGCATTCACATAAAACAGAAAGTAATATAGACTTATTTACTGGAGGAAGTTTTAAGGACGCTACTCGTGTTGCTGTTATAAATTCTGATTTATGGTCAGAGCTTTTTATATTAAATTCTCATAACTTAATCAATGAAATTGAGGAGTTTGAAGAATCTATAAAAGAAATTAAAAGGATTATAAAATTGAAGGATAAACATAAATTGAATAATATTTTTAAGAATGCTGCTGTAGAGAGAAAGAAGATGGTATAAACATGAGAAAACTTGAAGTAAAACTTACAAATAAAACTTATAACATTTATATCCAAAGAAATATTCTAGGCGAAATTGGAGAATACTTAATAAAAAATCATAAAGGTAAAAAAATAGCTATAATTACAGACTGGAATTTAGAACATCTATATGGAAAACACTTGAACAAAATCATAAAAGATAACGGATATAATACAGAAATTATTTCTATAGAGCCTGGAGAAAAAAGTAAGTCTATAGACACCCTTAAACATGTTTATGAAAAACTATGTGAATTAAAACTCACTAGAGGAGATTTGATTATAACCTTAGGTGGTGGAGTTGTAGGAGATTTAGGAGGCTTTGCAGCTTCCACTTACTTAAGAGGAGTGCCGTACATACAAGTTCCAACTTCACTTTTAGCTCAAGTGGATAGCAGTATAGGTGGAAAAGTAGCGGTAGATTTACCTTGGGGAAAAAATTTAGTAGGAAGTTTTTATCATCCTGAGGCTGTTTTTATAGATCCAGAATTATTAAAAACCCTGAATAAAAGATTTTTCCATGATGGATTGTCAGAAATCATAAAATATGGGTGTATCATGGACAAAAATATAATTAATGAATTAATGGAGTATAATAATGATGAAGAACTTTTGGAGCATATAGAGCCTATAATATATAAATGTTGTAGTATAAAAAAATCAGTAATAGAGTTAGATGAGAATGATTTTGGAGAAAGAATGATTTTGAATTTTGGACATACTCTAGGTCATGCTGTAGAAAAATACTTTAATTATAGTAAATATACTCATGGGGAAGCTGTAGCTATAGGAATGGCTGAAATAACTAAAAAAAGTGAGAAACTTAATATTACAAAAAAAGGAACCTATGATATTATTTCCCGGGTATTAAAAAAATATGAACTTCCTTATGAAGCAACTTCAATGGATAGCAGCCGAATATTTAATGCTATAAAGTTAGATAAAAAAGCTAATGGGGAAAGTATTAATTTGATTTTATTGAAAAAAATAGGTGAAGGAATTATTAAAAAAATACATATAAAAGACTTAGAAAAATTTTTTGCAGAAGAAAAGAGAGGATAAATTTATGAAGCATGTAATAATTAGTCCAGGTAAACTTAGTGGAGATATAGAGATTCCAACTTCAAAAAGTGTTTGTCATAGAGCAGTAATCTGTGCAGGACTTTCAACAGGGATTAGTAATATTCATAATGTAGTTTTTTCACAAGATATAGAAGCTACCTGTGGAGCTATGAGGAGCTTAGGGGTAGAAGTTCAGGAAAAAACAAATTTTCTCCAAGTAAAGGGTACTGATAAATTAGAAGTTAAAAATCCTAATATTAATTGTTTTGAATCTGGTTCCACATTAAGGTTTCTAATACCTATAGGTGCTGTTATGGGAAAACAGGTTACTTTCCAAGGAAAAGGAAAACTTGTAGAAAGACCTTTAGAACCTTATTATGAAATATTTGATATACAGAAAGTTAGCTATGAAAATACAGATGGAAAACTCCCATTAACTATAAATGGAAAATTAAAGCCAGGTGAATATAAAATTAAAGGAGATATAAGCTCACAGTTTATTAGTGGTTTATTATTTGCACTTCCACTTTTAAATGGAGATTCCAAAATAATAATTACTACTGAATTAGAATCTAAGCCTTATGTAGATTTAACCATAGAAATGCTTGAAAAATTCTCTGTTCATGTGGAAAATAATGATTACAAAGAATTTATTATAAAGGGAAATCAGACATATTCATCATCAGATTATAAAGTTGAAGGAGATTTTTCACAGGCAGCATTTTGGCTCACAGCAGGTCTTTTAGGAAAAAATATGGTGTGCCATGGATTAGATATGAATTCGCTTCAAGGAGATAAGGCTATATTGAAAATAATAGAAAATATGGGTGGACAGATTTCTATAGAAGAAGATAAAGTAACAGCTATGCATTCTAAAACAAGGGGGACAATTATAGATGCTTCTCAATGTCCAGATCTTGTACCTGTGCTAACTGTTTTGGCAGCGTTAAGTGAGGGTACTACAGAAATAATAAATGCAGCAAGATTAAGAATTAAAGAATCTGATAGACTAAGTGCTATAAGCTGGGAACTTAATAGAATTGGAGCAGATATAGAAGAAAAAGAAGATGGGTTAGTAATAAGGGGAAAAGAAAATCTTACAGGTGGAGTAGTTAATAGTTGGAATGATCATCGCATAGCTATGGCTTTGGCAGTGGCTTCTATAAAATGCAAAGAGCCTGTTATAATAAAAGATGCTTTTTGTGTTAAAAAGTCTTACCCGAATTTCTGGCAAGATTTTAAAGCTTTAGGAGGTAACATAAATGAGTGGAATATGGGGGAATAAAATAAAAATATCTATTTTTGGAGAATCTCATGGAAGGGCTATAGGAATAAATATTCATGGACTTAATCCAGGTATAGAGATTGATTTGAATTATATAAATAAAGAAATGGACAGAAGAGCTCCTGGGAAAAGTCAGCTTTCAACTCCAAGAAAAGAAGAAGATAGTTTTGAAATATTAAGTGGATATTTTAACAGAAAAACTACAGGCACACCTTTGTGTGCCATTATTTACAACAAAAATCAACATTCAAAAGACTATGAAAAAACTAAGAATTTAATGAGACCTTCTCATGGGGATTTCACAGGACATATTAAGTATAGTGGTTTTAATGATTATAGAGGAGGAGGACATTTTTCAGGAAGATTAACAGCCCCATTGGTATTTGCAGGAGCTGTTTGTAAACAGATTTTAGAAAGAAAAGGCATAATTATTGGAAGTCATATAAAAAGTATTGGAAAAGTAGAAGATGCAAGTTTCAATATGTCTGAAATAAATGATGAAACTTTAAAAACATTAAGCAAAAATAATTTTCCTACATTAAATAAACAAATAGAGTTTCAAATGAAGGAAGCTATATTAAAGGTTAAAGAAGGAATGGATTCTATAGGTGGAGTTATAGAAACGGTAGTAAATAACTTACCAGTTGGGATTGGTGAACCCTTCTTTGATTCTGTAGAAAGTACCTTAGCGCATTTGTTATTTTCTATTCCAGGAGTAAAGGGAGTGGAATTTGGTCAAGGATTTGGTATATCAAAAATGAAAGGTTCAGAAGCTAACGATGAACTTTATATTAAGGGTGATGAAATATCATCCTACAGTAATAATAATGGTGGAATTTTAGGTGGAATTACAAACGGAATGCCGTTAGTGTTTAGGGTAGCAATGAAGCCTACACCATCAATTGGAAAGATTCAAAATACTGTGGACATACAAAAAAGAGAAAATGCTAAAATAGAAATAAAGGGAAGACACGACCCATGTATTGTGCCTAGAGCACTACCAGTAGTGGAGGCTGTTGCAGCTATAGCAATATTAGACTTATGTAATTGATAATATATATAAATTACATCAATTATATATATGTTTGTTTTTAAAATTATTATGGATTTCTATTATTGAAGTAAGGGAAGTGATAGGTATGGAAAATTTAAATTGTTTAAGGGAACAAATTAATGAAATAGATAAATCTCTAGTAGATCTTTTCAATAAAAGAATGGAAGTAGTTTGTAAAGTAGCTGAATATAAAAGAAAAAATTCTATGGATGTTTTAGATAGGTCTAGAGAGAACGAAATAATAAATAAACATTTAGAAAATATTGAAGATAAGCAGGTAAGAGTTAGATTAAAAGAGTTCCTAGAAGATTTAATGTGTATAAGTAGAAAAGCACAAAAAGAAATGATATGTGCAACTATTAATTCCTGTAAAGTAGAGGTTAAAAAGGAGTTTAAGGTAGGTTTTCAAGGAGTACCTGCTTCTTTTAGTCATCAAGCTTTAAATGAATATTTTGGAGATAAAGTAGAAGCCTCATATTTCTCAAGTTTTAAAGATGTTTTTAAACAACTTCAAAACAATAATATAAAATATGGAGTTTTACCTATTGAAAATTCATCTACTGGAGGCATTTCAGAAGTTTATGATTTGCTCAATAAATATGGTTTTTATATAGTAGGAGAAAAATGTGTTAAAGTAGATCATAATTTACTTGGAATAAAAGGCACTGAACTTTCAGATATAGAAGAGGTTTATTCTCATTCTCAAGGGTTATTGCAGTGCAATGAATTTTTGGATAATCATGCTAATTGGAGGTTAATCCCATACTTTAATACTGCTAAAAGCGCAGAATATATAAGCAAGAAAAATTCAAAGAGTAAAGCTTGCGTAGCTAGCAAAAAGGCATCCGAGGTATATGAGCTTGAAATTTTAAAGGAAAATATAAATTATAATAGCAATAATTATACTAGGTTTATAATTATAGGAACACATAAAGAATACAGTAATCAGTGCGATAAAGTAAGTGTGGTTATGTCATTGCCCCATAAGACCGGTGCGTTATATAGTATTTTAAAGCACTTTTCAGAAAATAATTTAAATATGATGAAGATAGAGTCTAGACCTATTTTAGATAAATCTTGGCAATATTTTTTCTATATAGATTTTCAGGGTAATATATTAGATAAAGGCACTCAAAATGCATTAAAGGGTATAGAAGAAGAAAGCTTGTATTTTAAGTTTTTAGGAAACTACAAAAGTGAGGTGAACTAAATATAAATGAGTAATTTTTATGGATTAATTGGGAAAAAATTAGCACATAGCATTTCTCCTGAAATACATAATTTGATTTTAGAAAAATTAAGTTTAAAGGAATTATACAATCTATTTGAAGTAAAAAAGGAAAATCTAAAAGAAGCAGTATTGGGACTAAAAGTACTTGGAGCTAAAGGAGTAAATGTAACTATACCTTATAAAGTAGATATTATGAAGTATCTAGATATTATATCTAAGGAAGCAGAAAATATAGGGGCAGTAAATACTATAGCTTTCAGTGAAGGAATACTTACAGGGTATAATACGGATTATGAAGGCTTTGGAGCATCCTTAAAAAATGAGCAAGTGGATATTTTAAATAAAAATGCTGTTATATTAGGCACAGGAGGAGCCTCTAAAGCCGTTATTCAATATCTTGTGGATAATGGTATTAGGGATGCTGTTTATGTGAGTAGAAATACTGAAAGGGCTAAGGAATATATAAAAAAATTTAATGTTATAAGTTATGATGAAATAGATAAGCTGAAAAATAATGACTTAATTATAAACTGTACTCCTTGTGGTATGTATCCAGAAGTGGAATATTCCCCAGTAAATAAAAATATATTGAGTAAATTTTCTACAGCAGTAGATTTAATATATAATCCTAAAGAGACCATGTTTTTAAGGGAGGGGACAGAATTAGGGATTAAAACTATAAATGGTTTATATATGCTGATAGCCCAAGCTATAGCTGCACAGGAAATTTGGCAGGGAATAAAAATTAATGAGAAAATAAGAAAAGATATACATGAATATATAGAAAAATTAGTGTAAATTTCATGTTTTATTAATAAGAATTCACTACAAAAATTGATGTACAAGGGGTGGGTTTTATGAAAATTTTAAGTTCCATAGAAAACATTAATAGCTTTATAAAAGAAAATAGATTTGCAATGGTATATTTTTCTTCAAATAATTGTGATGTATGTATTGAGCTTTTACCTAAAGTTGAAGAACTACTCAAATTATATCCTATAATTAATTTTGCCAAAGTAGAAATAGATAAATTAACCATAGCTGTAGGAGCTTTTTCTGTATTCACATTGCCTTGTATTCTTGCATTTATAGATGAAAAAGAAACAATACGTGAAGCTAGATTTATTAGCATTAATAAATTAAAAGAAAAAATTGAAAGGTATTATAAATATGTTGAGTAAAAATATAGTTTTAATAGGTATGCCAGGATGCGGTAAGACTACTATAGGAAAGATTTTATCTGAAAGACTAGAAGCTAAGTTTCTTGATATAGATAAATATATAGAAAAGTATAATGAAAAATCTATAACGGAAATATTTCAGCAAGGAGAAGAATATTTTAGAAATATTGAAAGAAAAGCTGTTTTAAAAATAAGCAAAGAAAAGAATTGTGTAATATCCACTGGTGGTGGAGTGATTAAAAATTATTTAAATATGGAAGACCTTAAGAAAAATGGTATTATAATTTTTATAGATAGACCTATAGAAAGCATTGCGAAAGATGTAAATATGTCAAACAGACCTCTTTTGAAGCAGGGGATTGAAAATTTATATAATATTTTTGAGGAAAGATATGAGCTATATAAGAAGTATTGCGATTTTTATATAATAAATCAGGGTAGTATTAAAGTTGCGGTAGAGAGTATATTAGAGGTGGTAATATGAAAATACTAGTTATAAATGGACCAAATTTAAATTTTCTTGGAATAAGAGAAAAAGACATATATGGCAGTGGAACCTATGAAGAACTTTGCAAATTCATTAAAACAAAAGCTGAGGAATTAAACATAGATGTACATATAGTTCAAAGCAATATTGAAGGTGAACTAATAAATCATATACATACAGCCTATATACAAAAGTATGATGGAATAATAATAAATCCAGCAGCATACACACATTATAGCATAGCTATTTATGATGCTTTAAAAGCTGTAAGTATTAAAACAGTAGAAGTACATTTAAGCAATATTCATAGTAGAGAAGAATATAGGAAAAAATCTGTTACAGCAGGAGCTTGCATAGGACAAATTTCAGGGTTTGGATTTTATGGATATGCTATGGCTTTACAAGGTTTAATTAATTAAACACTATTAAAGTTTATTGAGTTTCAATAAACTTTAATAGTGTTTTTACTTTAATAAATTTAAATTTTCGCAACTGCATTTTAATGCAGTTTTTTTGCTATATTGAAATAATTACAATAAATTCATAAAAATCAAATATTCTTTGCATTATATTTACCACTATACATTTTAGAGAGTAAAATAAATTTTAACATAATACTAGTCAAATTATTACGAAATACAATGAATTTAAAGAATATGTAGCGTATATTGACTAAAGAAATTACAGGATTTTATAGAATTGAACATTTACTGCGGCTCTCAGTTGTTTGGGAAATAAAGTCCTGCATTTCTTGGGATCTCAGCGTGCTGAAAAACTCTAGTTGTTCACATTTTTCAACAAAATAAAGATTATCTCCTTTGATAGTGATCTCATTTTCACTAGGATGATTTTCAAGTATCTCAAATTCGGATCTTTTATTACCATCACACGCTGTATTCAATATAACCTTGAACAACCTAACTAATCCTTTGTAATCTTTAATTTCATGATCATGACATGTGATGGTTTCGTTTTCTAAATCTATGGTTACTTTATTTGCCAAAGGTCGTCGGAAATGAACTTCATTCGGACGTTCGATTGTGAATGTTTTACGCATATATTTGCCTAATCTTTATGTAAAACTTTTCGTTTCCAAAAGATAAGGATTTTCAACAGGAAAAATTTCCTCACGCACATTAGGATCAAAAACAAAAGCACAATGTAAGACGCTGCCTAGGTTTGGTATCGTACTTTTAGGATCTTTGTAATATTCTTTCCAATGCTCCTCAATATATTTTTCGCGATCTTCTGGGGATTCCTGAATAACACTCGTGCGAGAAGGAGTTGACAATTTTTGGTCTCGTATTAAGCGATTATATGCACAAGCAGCCTCAACTCGAGCTATACTTTCTGGGCTTGCAAATCGATTGAAGTCTGTGTAGATGATAAAACAATGTGAGTTATCGGCTAAATGTTTTATTCCAGTAT
>CAZKOJ010000141.1:0-12134 GCA_964554365.1 uncultured Clostridium sp.
TAGTGCCGATGGTACTGCAGGGGCAGCTCTGTGGGAGAGTAGGTCGTCGCCAGGTCAAATGTTCCGCGATAGCTCAACGGTGGAGCACTCGGCTGTTAACCGATAGGTTGAAGGTTCGAATCCTTTTCGCGGAGCCATTTTTATTTTTGATAGTCAAGACTGTAACAGCAGTCTTTTTTTCTTGTTTAATTTTATTAATTAACAATAGGAGTGGATAAAATATCCACTCCTATTGTTTTGCAATTTTTTTACCATCACTAGTTAAAACTATGTTTCCATTTATATCTGTTCTATAAATTTGTATCTTTCTTTTATTAAGCTCATTAAGAGTTGCACCATGTGGGTGACCATAATCATTATTTTTTCCGCAACTTATAATAGCTATTTTAGGATTAACTTTATCTAAAAATTGTTTTGATGATGAAGAAGTACTCCCATGATGACCTACTTTTAACACATCAGATGATAAATCAAAATTATTGGATAGCATTTCTTTTTCACTAAGTTTTTCAGCATCTCCTGTAAATAAAAATTTTGATTGACCATAAGTAATGTTAACCACTATTGAATAATCATTTACATCTTTATAATTATCATTGTTAGGTGCGACCACTTCACATTTAGCATTTTTCCCTAAATCTAATTTAATTCCAGCTTTTGCAGCATTTATCTTAATATTTTTAGATTTTAGAGCTTTTGTCATATTCTCAAAGGTTCTAGTTGAGGCTGTTTTTTTAGGAGCATAAAACTCGCCTATATCATATTTTTTTATTACAGTACTCATACCACCTATATGATCTTCATGAGGATGTGTTGCAATAACATAATCAAGTTTTTTTATGTTTTGTTTACTTAAATAATCCATAAGTTTATCTGTGCTGTCATTTGTACCAGCATCTATAAGAAGATTTTTACCATTAACTTGTATTAAAGCACTATCACCTTGGCCTACATCAATATAATTTACCTTCATAATATTTTTAATATCTACATTGGAGTTGTTTACTGTAGTATTAGAACCAGTACATGCTGAAAAAGTAAACATGACTATAAATAGTGGAATAATAATTTTAAAGTATTTTTTATAAAATTTCATTTGAAACCCCCTAGTAATTTTAAATTTAGTACAAACATAAGTTTAGCATTTTTTATAAACAGAGTTCTTGGTTTCAGGTGGGGTTTTGAGCCCATATGAAGCTTAGAAATCGTTATCCAGCAACATAGCTACTATTATCTCCATCTTTTGAGCAGAGAACCCAAATCTATGATTTGGCGTGAATCGGTTAAGCAGACATACAAAATCTACGATTTTGATATGGTTGCTTACTCTGTGAGTACTCCTCTGACAATAGGAAGAGGAGTTTCATATTAAAGTTAAACATTAATATATTACAATTCATTTGGTAAGTTGGTCTTTGATTATAGGTAAAATTTACTCTGATACTAACGTTTACATCATGTATTATAAAATAGTGAATTGTGTTATAATATACAACGATAGTATTATGAATGAACTTTCATGATGTAAAAGGAGATGGATTTAAGAAAATGAAAACTTTTTTATTCTATGCAGATTTTTTTGCGTATATCATTACCATGTCTCTTGGTAAAAAGATTAAAGCGGAAAGTTTAAAAAAGCAAGGAAAGCTTAAAGAGGCACAGCTTTATATAGATGAATATGTTAAGCAATGGGCTTTGCACGTAATTAATAAAGTTGGTATTAAAATAGATGTGAAAGGAAACGAAAATATACCAAAAGATACATGTGTTTATGTAGTAAATCATCAAGGATTTTTGGACATACCTGTGTTGATCAATGCTTTAGATAAACCAGTGGGTTTTATAGCTAAAAAGGAGATATTAAAATTTAAAATTATAAGTTATTGGATGAAGCAAATCCATTGTATATTCATGGATAGAAGCAATATAAGGAAGTCTATGGCAGCTATAAATGAAGGCGCAGAAAATCTAAAGAATGGTTACAGTATGGTTATTTTTCCAGAAGGTACAAGAAGCAAGGGCCCCAAGGTTGGAGAGTTTAAAAAGGGAAGTATGAAGTTAGCATTGAAGGCTGGAGTGCCAGTAGTTCCTGTAACTTTAAATGGAACTTATAAATTACGTGAAGGCAATAAAAGAAATGCTATAAAGTCTGGAAATGTAACAGTTACAATAAGTGAACCTATATACACTGATAAACTTTCAAAGTTAGAACAAGCTAACCTTTCGGAACATATAAAAACTATAATAGAGAATAACATTATTGCATAAAATTAATGTGATTTAAAACTTAAGTTTGCGTAAGCATAACTTAAGTTTTTTTATTGTAAATTCTATCTATATTTAGGCATCTTCAAAAATTATGTACATTTATGCAGATTGCAACTTTTTTATTTGTAGCTTTTTTAAATAAAAAACTTTGTAATATTATAAATAGATTTATATATTTTTTACTTATTTATCTATGGTATTTTGTTTAATATATATTTTTTTTCAGTAAATTTTATGTATGTCTTGGTTAGAAAATAAAAAAATATTACAAATTAAATTAAAATATAACATAATAATCGGTAAAAAAACTATAAAAATTTAATATTATAATTATAATATTAAAAAAATACAGGCAATTCCAACTAATATATACTTAAGAATTCAATGAAACTGAATAGTAAAAACATTAAACTATAAAGCTATAGTGCCAATAGCACTACAAAAAAGTCCTTTTCACTTAAAAAAATGGCTAATGTGAAAAAATGACGAATGAAACTTACATAAATGAAAAAAATTCTATTTGCCAATATAAAATAGAAATGATACAATATGAGCATAAATATACTTAGCAAATAGATGGTACAGGGATAAAATTAATAAATATTCAATAAAATAGTATAAAAATTTAAATAAATAAAAAGTCTAACAGAACTCATTATTGCAATTTGCGAATGAAAATCATGCAAAAGTGTGTTAGAAACAAACAAGCCAATAATTCAGTGGTAAATAAGGAGGACAAAATGAATATTGTAAAAAAACCTGCATATGAACATTCCTTAAAAAATGTAGATACTCCAAATCTTTATAAGGATATATTTCCTTATTCAGAAGTTCCTAAAGTAACTTTTGATCAAATCCAAGTTCCTATGGATTTGCCTAAAAATATATGGATTACAGATACTACTTTTAGAGATGGACAGCAATCTATGCCACCATATAGTGCTGAGCAGATTATAAGGATTTTTGATTATCTTCATAAATTAGATAATAATTCAGGTATAATTCGTCAGACAGAGTTTTTTCTATATACAGAAAAAGATAGACGAGCTGCTCAGATTTGTATGGAGAGGGGTTATGAATTTCCAGAAGTTACATCATGGATAAGAGCTAATAAAGAAGATTTTAAATTGGTTAAGGAAATAGGTATAAAAGAAACTGGAATGCTTATGTCTTGTTCAGATTATCATATATTTAAAAAGTTAAATAAGACAAGAGAGCAAGCTATGGATATGTATTTATCTGTTGTAAAGGAAGCTTTGAACAATGGAATACGTCCAAGATGTCACTTAGAAGATATAACTAGAGCTGATTTTTATGGATTTGTAGTACCTTTTGTAAATAAACTTATGGAGCTTTCAAAAGAGGCTAATATACCTATAAAAATAAGGGCTTGTGATACTTTAGGATTAGGTGTGCCATACAATGGTGTTTCATTACCAAGAAGTGTACAGGGACTAATACATGGACTTAGAACTAATTGCGGTGTTCCTTCAGAAATGATAGAATGGCATGGACATAATGACTTTTATGCAGTAGTAAGTAATTCAACTACAGCATGGTTATATGGAGCATCTGCCATAAACACTTCTCTCTTAGGGATAGGAGAAAGAACTGGAAATTGTCCACTTGAAGCTATGATATTTGAATATGCACAAATAAAGGGTAGTACAGGAAATATGAATTTGCATGCTATAACTGAGCTATCTGAATACTTTAAAAGAGAAATGAAATATGATATACCTGAAAGAACTCCTTTTGTAGGAAGTCAGTTTAACGTAACAAGAGCGGGGATACATGCTGATGGTATACTAAAGGATGAAGAAATATATAATATATTTGATACAGATAAAATATTAGATAGACCAGTAGTTGTTGCTGTAAATCAGTATTCAGGTCTAGCTGGGGTAGCAGCATGGATCAACACTTATTATAGACTTAAAGAAGATGAAAAGGTAAGTAAGAAGGATTCAAGGGTTGCTGAAATTAGAGATTGGGTTGAAGATCAGTATGTAGATGGAAGAACTACAATTATTGGTAGTAATGAACTTGAGCTTATGGTGGAAAAACTTATGCCTGAAATTGCAGAAAAAGGGGAAGTAAGGGCAAGCTAGAACGAAGTATAAAGAAGAGAGAACAGAGAATTAGGATTTTCAGATTGTTGAAAATCAATCATATGTGTGCTCTGTACGCTGTAATATATACTAGAATATAAGTACTACAGTATCTAAGAGAAAAGAGGGGTAATTGCATGAAATTAAATGTTGCACAGAAAATAATAAAAAATCATATTATTAAAGGTGAAATGGTTTCGGGAAAGGAAATTTCTATAAAAATAGATCAAACTCTAACACAGGATTCTACAGGAACTATGGCTTATTTGCAATTTGAAGCATTGGGTATAGATAGGGTTAAAACTAAAAGATCAGTGGCTTATATAGATCACAATATACTACAATCAGGACCAGAAAATGCAGATGATCACTTATATATACAAACTGTAGCAAAAAAACATGGAATATATTTTTCAAGACCAGGTAATGGTATATGTCATCAAGTAAACTTAGAAAGATTTGGTGTGCCAGGAGACACTCTTTTAGGTTCAGATAGTCATACTCCTACAGGCGGTGGCATAGGAATGCTAGCTATAGGTGCAGGCGGATTAGATGTAGCTGTGGCTATGGGCGGCGGAGAATATTATATAAATATGCCTAAGATTGTTAAGGTAAATTTAAAAGGAAAATTAAAGCCTTGGGTTTCTGCAAAAGATATTATTTTAGAAGTTTTAAAAAGGCTTACAGTTAAAGGTGGAGTAGGCAGAATATTTGAGTACTCAGGTGAAGGAATAAAAACTTTATCAGTACCTCAAAGAGCTACTATTACAAATATGGGAGCAGAACTTGGTGCTACTACATCATTATTTCCAAGTGATGAAGTAACTTATGAATTTTTAAAAGCACAGGGAAGAGAGAAAGATTTTATAGAGTTAAAAGCAGATAGTGATGCAGTATATGATGAAGAAGTTGAAATAGATTTAGATACATTAAAGCCTTTAGCAGCGTGTCCACATAGCCCAGATAACGTAGATGATATTACTAACTTAAAGGATATAAAAGTTAATCAAGTATGTATAGGAAGTTGTACAAATTCTTCTTATGCAGATATGATGAAGGTTGCTAAGATATTAGAAGGAAAAACAGTAAATGAAAATGTATCACTAGTTATTGCACCAGGTTCAAAGCAAGTGTTAAATATGCTTGCTGAAAATGGAGCCTTAGCTAATATGGTTGCAGCAGGAGCTAGAGTTTTAGAGAGTGCTTGTGGTCCATGTATAGGGATGGGGCAATCACCTTCTACAAATGCAGTATCACTTAGAACTTTTAACAGAAACTTTGAAGGAAGATCAGGTACTGTTTCAGCTAAAGTATATATTGTAAGTCCAGAGGTTGCAGCAGCATCAGCTTTAACAGGGTATATTACAGATCCTAGAGATTTAGGAGAAGCTTTTGAAGTTGCAACTCCTGAAAAATTCCTTATAAATGACAATCTTATAGTAAATCCTGCGCCAGAAGGTAATAATATAGAAGTAGTTAGAGGACCTAACATAAAACCATTCCCTAAGGCAAAACCATTAGGAGAAGTAGTAGAAGGAAAAGTTTTAACAAAGGTTTCTGATAACATAACCACAGACCATATAATGCCTTCAAATGCTAAACTATTACCTTATAGATCAAATATTCCTTATCTTTCAGAATACTGTTTAACACCTTGCGATAAGGATTTTCCAAAGAAGGCTAAGGAAAATAATGGTGGATTTATAATTGGTGGTATGAACTATGGTCAAGGATCTAGTAGAGAACATGCAGCATTAGCACCTTTGTACTTAGGAATAAAAGCTGTATTTGCTAAATCTTTTGCAAGAATTCATATGGCTAATCTTATAAATAATGGAATAATGCCTCTAGTCTTCATTGATATTGAAGATTATAATAGAATAGATGTTATGGATGAACTTGTAATAGAAGATGCTGTAAAGCAGTTAGAAAATAATGTAGTTATAGTTAGAAATAAAACTAAAAATGAAGAATATAATATGTCATTAGATATTACAGATAGGCAAAGAAATATGATAAAAGCAGGCGGACTGCTTAATTTAGTAAAAACAAAGTAAGATTATTGGAGGAGTTTTATGACACATAAAATTACGCTTATTCCTGGAGATGGAATAGGTCCTGAAGTTATTTCAGCAGCAAGAAAGATTATAGATGCAAGTGGAGTTGAAATTCACTGGGATGTAGTTGAAGCTGGGGCTTCAGTAATTGAAGAATATGGAACACCACTACCTGATTATGTTTTAGAGAGTATAAAGAAAAATAAAATAGCTTTAAAAGGACCTGTTACTACACCTGTAGGCAAGGGATTTAGAAGTGTAAATGTTACTTTAAGGCAAACTTTGAATCTTTATGCTAATGTAAGACCTATAAAAACTTATGAAGGGATAAAATCTAGATATGACAATGTAGATTTAGTTATTTTCAGAGAAAACACAGAGGACTTATATGCTGGTATAGAGCATATGGTAAGTGAAGATATTGCAGAAAGTATAAAGATTATATCTAAAAAAGCTAGTGATAGGATTGTAAAATTTGCTTTTGAATTTGCTAGAAAAAATAATAGAAAGAAAGTTACGGCAGTACATAAAGCAAATATAATGAAGATGTCTGATGGGCTTTTCTTAAAGTGTGCAAAGGAAATAGCAAAAGAATATACTGACATAGAATTCGAAGATGTAATAGTAGATGCTATGAGTATGAAGCTAGTACTAAATCCAGAAAAATATGATGTACTTGTAATGCCTAATCTTTATGGTGATATACTCTCAGATATGGCAGCTGGACTAGTTGGAGGACTTGGACTTGTTCCAGGAGCAAACATAGGAGAAGAAGGAGCT
Source organism: uncultured Clostridium sp. (assembly GCA_964554365.1). Taxonomy (GTDB): domain Bacteria; phylum Bacillota; class Clostridia; order Clostridiales; family Clostridiaceae; genus Clostridium_AM. The sequence continues at coordinate 7,217 of CAZKOJ010000141.1, forward strand.
GTATTTGAACCAGCTCATGGATCAGCACCAGATATAGCAGGCCAGAATAAATCAAATCCAGCAGCAGCAGTATTATCAGGAGTTATGATGCTTAAGCATATTGGTGAATTTGAAGCAGCAGATAAAATAGAGAAGGCTGTAGCAAATGTAATAAGGAAAGGCAAATGTGTAACAGAAGATTTAGGTGGAAACTCAAATACTGCAGAATTTACTGAAGCTATAATTAATGAAATGAAATAATAAAGAAACCTCTATTTTTAAATTTTAAATAGAGGTTTTTTTATTATTTACAATTGAAAAATATTTTATAAAGGTCAAAATTAGTATATAATGAAATAATGGTACAAGTTAATTAAAGTGGAGTGATAGAATTGCGGATAAGAAACAAAGTATTTAGTATTGTTCTAGCTTCTATAATACTATTAGTTTTAGGTGTTTATTGTATATTCTATGTTTACATTTTGGGTAATATAAAATTACAGGAGAAGGAAACTATGCTTAGTAAGGTTAATCAAGCAGAATATATGATTAATGATAGCATAGAAACATTAAATGATGTTGTATCAGATTGGTCTATATGGGATGATACATTAGAATTTGTAAATAATAATAATAATAAATATAAGGAAAGCAATTTAAATAATTATACTTTTAGAAATTTAAAAATAAATGTTATATTTATGTTGGATAGAAATAATGAAATAAAGTATTCTAATTTTTACGATATAGATAGTGACACAAATATTAAAATGCCAGATGAACTGCTTAACTATATTAATAACAAAAAAAGTATATTATGCAGTCATAAAGATGTGAATAGTATAATTTCTGGTGTAATATCTGTAGATGGAAAGCCCATGATGTTTTCCTCTAGACCTATAACAGATTCAAATCTTAAAAGTGGTGTTAGAGGAACTTTAATAATGTGCAAATATATTGATTATGGCTTAATTAATAAAATTCAAAATATACTTGATTCAAAGCTTAAAATTAAAAAAATAATTAATAAAGAATTAGAAGGTTTAGATAAAGATATTACTATTAGAATTAATGGTAAGGGCGTTATTACTTCATATTCTTTCTTAAAAGGGTTGGAAAAGGAACCTCTATTTATTGTGCAAATAGATAGTAATAGAAATGCTTATAATCAGGCATATAAATCAGTTTATTTTTATATTTTGTTACTTATAGGTTCTGTATGTATATTATTTTTTATAAGTACAACATTGTTGAAAATTTTTATTGTTAAACCTATTGAAGATATGAGTAATGAGGTAACAAAAATAAAATTAGGTAGTAGTAATGGTTACCAGGTAAGGGTTAAAGGAAAAGATGAAATATCTAGATTAGCTACTGCAATAAACAATATGTTAAATAAAATTCAACTTAATAATAAAAAGATACAGGATAGTGAGTATCAACTTAAATTAGTATTGGAAGGTTCCAACGCAGGTTATTGGGATTGGAATATAGAGAAGAATATTTTAAAGGTAAGTGATAAATTTTTATCTATTTTAGGATATTCTGTTGGAGAACTTCCTGAATCAAATGATATATGGGAAAAATTAATTCACAAACATGATTTTCAATACTCAATTAGTTTGTTTAATAATAATTTCATGGAAAATACGCAGTCAAATATTATTGAACATAGAATGAAATGCAAATCTGGTGAATATAAATGGATACTAAATCAATATAGTACTGTTGAATTCGGTAAAGATGGAAATAGAAAAAGAATGACAGGTATTATAACTGACATAAGTTATAAAAAGAAATGTGAAGAGCAACTAAAATATTTAACCTATTATGATAATTTAACAGGCGTGTTTAATAGAGGATATTATGAATTTATAATAGAAAAATTAAATAATAATAATAAGTTACCATTTTCTGTGATTATGGGAGATTTAAATGGATTAAAAATAGCAAATGACACTTTTGGACATGAACAAGGTGATATGCTGTTATCAAAGGCAGCTGAAATTTTACAGCAAGTATGTGGAGCAAATGCTATAGTATCCCGTTATGGTGGAGATGAATTTATAATAATACTTCAAAACACAGATGAAAAGCAAGCCGATAATGTATGTGTAAAAATTAAAGAAAGATGTTTGAATGAAAAGGTAGGACATATTCAAATTAGCATTGCATTAGGATGTGCAACTAAAATTCATGAAAGTCAAAACATAGATGAAATAGTTAAAGAAGCAGAAGAAAAAATGTATAGAAATAAATTACTAGAAGATAAAAGTGCAAGAAATGGTATAGTTTCCTCTCTGAGTAAAACTTTAGGGGAAAAGAGTAATGAAACAGAAGAGCATACAAAGCGCATTTATAGTCTATGTGTAAAAATAAGTAAGATTTTAAGTTTAAGTGGAGATAAAATGGATGAACTATACTTGTTGGCCAAGCTCCATGACATAGGAAAGATTGCAATAGATGATAAAATATTAAATAAACCTGAAAAGTTAACAGATGAAGAGTGGAAAATAATGAAAACCCATTGTGAAATAGGGTACAGAGTAGCAGCCTGTACTCCAGATTTAATTCATGTTGCATATGGAATACTAACACATCATGAGAGATACGATGGAAAAGGTTATCCAAATGGATTAGAGGGAGAACAAATTCCATTACTTTCAAGGTTATTGTCTATAGTAGATGCATTTGATGTAATGACTCATGAAAGGCCTTATAAAAAGGCGATTAGTAATGAAGAAGCTATAGCGGAATTAAAAAGATGTGCAGGAGAACAATTTGATCCTAAGTTAGTAGATGTATGCATTAAAGTATTTAAAGAAATCCATGATTAAATTCATGGCTTTTTTTCATGTACGCTCAGCATAGACGCAATCTAACGGGTGAAAATCCCGAGCATAGGTTGATATAGTGCTAAGTGAATAGCTTAAGACAAGGGAGGTCATGGAATTGACGGTATAACAGTAGACGAAGTGCTAACGAAAGTTAAATGATTATGAGGAAGTTAAATTAGGAATGTAATAAAAAATATGATATTATGTAAATAAAATAAATCAATTGACTGAGAATTTATTTAAATGTTAAAATTTAATATTTAAATCATGATAAAAGATAATATATTCATTAATTAGGGGTGAGGATATTGAAAGAAAATTGTGGAAAAATACCATATGATAAATTACTGGAGGAGTTAAATTATTATAAACAAACATATGAAGAACTTAAATTAATAATGGATTCCACCTTTGATCAAATAACTGTTACTGATGGGAAAGGTGTGTTATTAAAGATTAGTAAGTCTTGTGAAAAAACATTTGGCATATGTGAAAATGAAATGATTGGGAAAGATGTTTATACTCTTGCTAAAAAAGGGGTATTTAATCCCTCAATTACAGCTGAAGTTTTGAAAAGAAAAAAAGAATCCACAGTAATTCAGGAAACAGCATCAGGAAAAAGATTACTAGTAACTGGCATTCCAATGTTTAATGAAAAAGGGAAGATTACAAGAGTATTGAATATATCTAAAGATATTACTGAATCTGAGAGGTTAAAAAAACAATTAGAGGAAACTGAACATGTTTTAGATTGGTATAGGGATGAAATAAAAAGAAATCAAATAAAAAAGAAAGATTATATAGTTGGAACTTCTAATGCAATGAAAAAAATCATGGATTTAGTTGAACATATTGGAAATATTGAAACTACAATAATGCTTCTTGGTGAAACTGGGGTTGGAAAGAGTTTTATAGCAAAAAGAATTCATCAGATGAGTAAGAGACGAGATAAACCTTTTGTACAAATTAATTGTGGAGCCATACCTGAAAATCTTATTGAATCAGAGCTTTTTGGGTATGAAGAAGGCGCATTTACAGGAGCAGTTAAAAATGGAAAGAAAGGGTTACTGGAGGTGGCTGGTGAAGGTACTATTTTTTTAGATGAGATTGGAGAATTATCAATGCATCTGCAAGTAAAATTTCTTCAGGTTTTACAAGAAAAACAAGCATATAAAATAGGAAGTACAGAACCTTTTGATATAAAAGCCAGAATAATATCAGCAACAAATAAAGACTTAAGAAAATTAATAAAAGAGGGAAAGTTTAGAGAAGATCTTTACTATAGATTAAATATTGTACCAATACATATTCCAGCTTTGAGAGACCGCAAGGAGGATATTCCTGTATTTATAAATTATTTTTTATCAAAGTGTAATGAAAAATATAATTTATCCAAACAAATATCATCAAATGTATATAAGATATTATCCTCATATGATTGGCCGGGGAATATAAGAGAATTGGAAAATACAATTGAGAGAGTAGTTGTCATATCTAATAAAAATATAATTGAAGAAGAGGATATTTTTGATATATTAACATACATACCTAAATATGTTAATGAAATAAATGAGTTTATGCCTTTGAAAATAGCCACTGAACAATTCGAAAAACAAATTTTATTGAAAGCAGTAGAAAAATATAAAACAACACGAAAAGTGGCAGAAGTGCTTAAAATTGATCAATCAACAGTAGTTAAAAAATTAAAAAAAATAAAGTAATACAGTTTAAGTGATTAAATTAATTATGAATTTTGATGAAAAATGTCATCAAAATTTGTTTTTTTGATGACATTTTTCATCAAAATTTGTTGTTTTGTGATATATTTTTAACTAGTAAATTAAGAAAAGTTAAAAAAATAAAAAAATTAAAGCTAGGAAAATCAACACGCCATTAGAAAATTTGAATAATTGCAATGAATTAGAAAATTTGAATAAGTTACTTTGGCATGACTCTTGCTATATTATAGTCACATAAGAAGAAAAGTTATATTATTCAATGATCTGTAATGAATAAATACTTAAAAACACTTGTTAAAATCATATATAAAATATATATAAAATACATAAAATTTCGAAAGGGGAAAGATACTAAATGGAAAA